>JAHEZG010000174.1 GCA_023251195.1 Chitinophagaceae bacterium
CAAAATCAACTCATCGTTTATTTTCAGTGTTAGTAATTCATTGGTTACTCCGTTGTGCGATGGATATGTTTTGATGGTAAATTCCAGGAAATCATTCTCAGGAAGGCAAGTAAATGTGAAAGGTCTTTTCTCATCGGCCCAACCGTTTTTATTAATAGAAATTTCTGTTGCCTGCCCGGGTGTGAATTTTAACTCTTTTGGCTTTTCAGTTACAATCTGCAGCACATCGTGAGTGATTTTTTTAATTGATTTTATTTTAACAATGCTGGGTTGCATGGGTTCTATTTTAAAAAAATAATTTTCCGGTTATAATAGAAAACTGATTCAGCAAGTTCATGTTTTATAAAATCGCGAATAAATTTTCATGAAGCAAAATTGATTCAATTGGCTTTGCATCGTATTACATAACTTTTTATAAATATTGCATCATTCACACTTTTTCAGGTGAGTTGAATGCAGGTCCCACTTTGAGATCCGTGATTTTCAATCGGAATAATTATTCGAGCTCGGTTGAAATCTGAACTCAATAATAAATTTTTAAAAAATTAATTTCAGATTGCAACGAAAATAATTTCAGCGTGTGCCATAAGCAGATTGAAATCGCGCTCGTGTTGTTGGCTCTTTGAACTACTGAATAACATATCCAGACCCGTCCATACAAAGTACCAACTAGCCGGTTCAATTACTATTCGTACTGCATTTAATAAAAAAGTTTTTTGCTCAATGTTTACGAGGTAATTGGCTGCTACCATTAATATCAGTCCGAAAAAGGTCAATAAAAATCCTTTTCGTTTGGCTCGGTTCAATTCTGTTTTTATGTGAACAGATGATTTCAGAAAATGTGCTTGCAGGTTTTTAACTATGGAATTTTCTTCTGCTTCTTTTCGGAGATTAGCTGGTATTAGCAACTTGAGTGTAATGACGCCTTCTGATTTTTCCTTTGCAATTTTTTTTGCTTCGTTTATGAAATCATCGGAGAGTGCGCGACCGGAAAACGGGCGCGAGTCGAAATCGGAAAAAATATCGTTGTACGAATCGAGCCAGATGCTGAGGACTGCATGGTCGCTTGTGATTCGTTTGTGTTGTTCAATGAATTCAGGAGTGATTACAGGTAATTCGTCCATTTTTGAATTCTAAGTTTTATAAGAAGGAACATCATTAAAATCTTTTGCTAGTTTTTCATCAAGTAAAAAATCTTTTACTGCCATGAGCATGGCTTTATCTGATGTAAAAAGTTCTCGGTTAAAATTAATGGCGGTGGTTATATCCAAATCATCAATGGCTGCGTGCTGTGCATCTTTATAAAAACTATTGAGCGCCGAACTGTAATTATTTTCTATGGCATCATATAGCTGCTGAAGCTTTTCGAATTCTGCTTTTTCATTCTGCATGATTAGAGTATTAAATTCATTGTATAAATTTTCTGTTTCTTTTTTATGCAAAAGAAAAAAATTGAACTTGATATCTTTTGAAGAACTACTGAGGTTGGTAATGTTTTTAACAATATCGTTAATGCTTTTCACTGCATACATGGAGCTACGGGCAGCAGAAATAAGCTGGTTGAGCCGCGCGCTGTTTTCGTCATTTAATTTTATTCGGAGTGCTAAATAAGCCACATGCAATTCGCCCTGAAGTTGTTTCAGGAATTCATATTGCTCTTCAGGTGTTTTTGCATTGAATTTTCTTTTTTCATTTATCAATTTGAAATTTGATTGTTCCTGCATTGCTTTTGTATCCGATTCAAATTGCCGGAGAATAAAGAGCATGGAGTTATGAATAAAATAATTGGTTTCCTTCCTGAATAAATCAAGTGCGGTTTCAGGTTCCTCTACATCAGCATGGCCAATAAAGGCAGCTGCTGATGCATCGGTATCTTTAAAAAACAGTTCTAAAAATTTTGCAAATGGATTTAGTAGCGGAAGAAATATGACAATGCTCACTAAATTAATTAAAGTTGAAAAAGTAACGAGCCCGATAAGCGGATTGCTGATATTCATTAAATCCACTATCAGATATAGAATGGGTTTTAAAAAAATAAAAGCAAGTACGGTGAGGAAAATATTAAATAAAAAATTCCCCAACACAACCCTTTTTTTCGATGCATTGCCACCAAGGGCACTCAATACTATTTTTATGGTTGTGCCGGTTTCGGCTCCGAGCACAATGGCCACTGCAGGTGCAAACCCAATGGCTCCGGCATGAAGGGCGCTGAGCGTTAGCGCCATGGTTACTGAACTTGATTGCACCAGCAGAGTAATAATAAAACCAATAAGCAGAAACACCGACAGCGACATGGCTGCATACTGTGAAAAATTAAATTCCTTAACCTGGACTTCCATAGCTGTTTTCATGAAAGCAAGACCAATGAACAGCAAGCCAAATCCAAGCAGAAAGTAAGCTAGATATTTAATCGTGTTGCGCTTGCCATATATTATTAACAGAAAGCCACCAATGAAAACTGCCGGATACGCAATCAATTCAAGATTCAATTTAAATCCAATGGTTGCCACGACCCAGCTATCGAGTGTGGTGCCCAAATTGGCACCGAGTATAATGGCCATAGCATTTTTCATGGTGAATACACCTGCGCCAACAAACGCAAGCACCATAAGCGAAACCATTGAACTGCTTTGCAATACTGCAGTAACAACTGCGCCACCGACCACACCCCCAATGCTGTTTTTGCTGATGCGCTGAAGAAATATTTTGAAATTACGGCCTGATAAATTTTTTAATGATTCCTCTAGGAGATACATGGCAAAGAGGAACAAGCCTACACCGGCGCATAGTTTTAAAATGCTTTCAAAAACCTCCATTTTACATTCTTTCCATATACCAATTTAATTCTTTTTCCATTTTTTTATATTGAAAAATGGTGGTGATTATTTTTTGAAGGCGCATAAATGCAGTTTCGCTTTTCACCACATAATCAAAAGCGCGATGGTGCATGCAGTCGATTGCCACCTCAATTTTATCTTGCGACGATAACATGATGACCGGAATATCGGGGTTGTATTCTTTTATTTTATCGAGTGTTTCCATTCCGTTCATTGAATCTTTCACAACACCATCAAGGTGGTAATCTAAAATAATTACATCGGGAAAATTAGCTAAGGCAGCCACGCAAAGTTCGCCGGTTGAAAATGTTTTGATGGTGAAATCGGCATGTGCGAGAAAATCTATTTCCAGTGATTTTAAAAACACGGCATCGTCATCTACCAGAAATAGTTTTATTTTATTATTCATCAGTTGTGGTTTTTCATTGCGTTAAATTCTTCCTGCAATTCAATACAGGCTTGCGTACATACTTTATCTATTTGCATTACCATATCCTGTATTTCAGCACCTTGTTGTTGAGTGCCTGCGTAATCCTGAATTTTTTTTGCCATGTTTTCGAAGTCCACACTGATTCCCATAATTGAAAAAGAAGGAATCATTTTATGTGCCGCTGCATGTAATGCAATCCAATCCTTATCCAGAAAACTTTGTTTCATGGCAGAGACCAATGGTGGAGTTTGTTCCAGATAAAGCGAAATCATTTCCATCATCAGTTTCGAATTTGATTTGGTACGGTGATTTAAATAATCGAGATCAATGCATCGTGCTTTTTTAATCTCTTCAGTTGCTGTCATTTTATTTTCCTTCTGCTTTTTTAATCCCGGCTTTTTTACCAGGTTCACTATTTTGTTGTATAGTAATTTTTCGTCTACTGGTTTTGCTATGTAATCGTTCATACCAACTGCTTTGCATTTTGCCAAATCAACTGTAGTTACATCAGCAGTGAGTGCAATGATCGGAATTTTCGAATGTATGGTTTCACGAATGTATTCGGTGGCTTCAAAGCCATTCATTTCCGGCATTTGCAAATCCATTAAAATAATATCATACGATTTAGCCTGCAATTTTTCAATCGCAATTTTTCCGTTAGCTGCTATGTCGCGCTCAAAACCAAAATCATCTAACAAAGTTTTCATCAGCAATTGGTTGAGCGGAATATCTTCCACCACCAATACTTTTATGTTTTTATTATCCTCATCCAATTCAATTAATTCAGTTTCATCTTCTGCTTGCTCAGTTGTTTTCTGAAAATTTAAAATGAAAGAAAAAGTAGAACCTTCGCCGATTTTGCTTTTTACTTTAATGATTCCGCCCTGTGGTTCCACCAATTGTTTTACAATGGCTAATCCTAAACCGGTGCCGCCATATAAGCGCGATGTGCCACTTGATGCCTGCTGAAAGTTTTCAAAAATTTTGGAAATTTTATTTTCTGCAATTCCGATTCCGGTATCTGTTACAGCAAATTCAATGGTTGCATTTTTTTCATCTTCGCTCAGCAGTTTCACGCTCACTGTAATTTTTCCCTTGGTAGTAAACTTTACTGCGTTGCTTACTAAGTTTAAAATGATCTGGTGCAAACGAACCGGATCGCCGATTAGTACGGTTGGAATTTTAGTGTCGTATTCTTTAACCAGTTTTAAATTCTTCTCCTGAATTTTTGGTTCAAACAAATGAAGCATTGCTGATATGGATAGCTCCAGGCGGAATGGTGTTAATTCAAAAGTCATTTTGCCTGCATCTACTTTTGCCAAATCCAATATATCGTTGATGAGAACGATTAAAGCATCACCACTCAACTTTATAGCAGTTAAATATTCTTTTTGTTTTGATGTGAGTTCAGTTTTTAAAACCACTTTCGTAAATCCGATAATCGCATTCATAGGCGTGCGAATTTCGTGGCTCATGTTCGATAAAAACTGTTGCTTCGCTTTCACCGCATCTTCTGCAATCTGCGTTGCATTCTCAGCTTTCTTTTTTGCAATCTCTGCTATGCCGGTTGCCAGTTCGGCAAACACAATTGCTTCGGTCAGTTCCTTTTCAATTCTTTTTTGCTCGCTTATATCTCTAGCAACTACTACTGCGCCCTGGACTTTTCCGTTATCGTCTTTATAAACCGATCCATTAAATAATACCGGAGTAAGTACCCCATCCATAATCGTTAATGGATAATCGGCAACAAATCCTTTTTCAAACACTTCTCTATATACTTCACGCGCCTTCACTGGGTCGGTAAAATAATTTTTGAAATCACTGCCTCTTAAATTTTCGCGCGACTCACCTGTAATTCTTACGGTCGCTTCATTCATGTCGGTAATTTTTCCGGCAGTATTAATAGTAACCAAAGGGTCACGGCTAGCCTCAATTAAACTAAGCGAATATTGTGATGATAATTTTGCAGCAATTGTCAACGCTTCCTGTTCAGTATTTACAATTTTCTGTTTAGCTTTTTCTTTGTTTTGAAATAAAAGTTCTTTGTTGGCTATAATTAATTCTGCTGCGCGTTTTTCTTTCTCTTCGTTTTGAAATAAAAGTTCTTTGTTGGCAATTATTAATTGCTCTTCCGCTTTTTTTCGTTCGGTGATGTCGCGCGCAATAATTGAAATTGCAGTAATGTTTCCAACTGAATCTTTAAGCGGAGATGCGCTAATGGAAACATGAATTTTTTTTCCGCTTTTATTTATCATCACCGTTTCATACAGGTCAATGATTTCTCCATCAATAATTCGTTCAATGATATTTTCTTTTTCCTTAATTAATCCCGGAGGAATAAGCATTGAAACATGGTTTCCGATGGCTTGGTTGGATGAATAACCAAACATTTTTTCCGCTCCCTTATTCCAGCTTTTAATAATTCTGTCTAACGACTTGCTGAAAATAGCATCGGTAGATGATTCAACTATTGAAGCAAGATGAGTGAGTTGTTCTTCTGTTTTTTTTCGTTTTGAAATATCTATGAAAGATGTGAGAATAAATTTTCTGTTCTGAATTTCAATTGATTGAACGGAAGCCATTGTCCAAAATAATTCTCCGCTTTTTTTTCTGCTTAATACTTCAATATTTTTTGCAAATCCCTGTTCATTCAGTTTTGCTAAAAAAATTTCATTTTTTTCAGTGGCAAGTATTTTTAATTCAACTCCGGTTTTACCTATTACTTCTTTTTTTGAATAGCCGAAACTTTCAACAAAAACTTCATTCACATATTCAAATTTTGTTGTTTCCAAATCAGTCAATATCATACCGATCGGATTACTATCGAATATTTTATAAAACCATTCGCCTGATTTATTTAATTCGTCTTCAAAGAATTTTGTTTCCATCAGCTATCCTTTTAATTCTTTGTTAATCCAACTTCTTCAATGGGTGTTCTCCTTTTATCTTTCAATTGTTTGAAATGCGATGGAGTGAGGCCGGTCATTTTTTTAAACTGATTGCTTAAATGTGCCACACTGCTGTAATTCATTTTGTAAGAAATTTCGGTGAGGTTGAGTTCATCGTAAATGATGAGTTCTTTTATCCGTTCAATTTTATGTGAGATAATGAAGTGTTCAATGTTTGTTCCCTGCACTTCCGAAAATAAATTAGCGAGGTAGGTATAGTTGTGATTTAACTTCACACTTAAATATTCCGAAAAATTTGTTTTAATCAAATCATCATCGGAGTGATGCACCAATTCAATGATTGCATTTTTTATTTTTTCAATCAGCATCGCTTTTTTATCATCCATTAATTCAAAACCGAGTGCGAGCAAATCCAGTTTCAACTGATCGCGCATTTCGCTGTTAATGTTTTCCATTATTTCCACTTCACCTAAATCAACTATGATAAAGTGCAGCCCTAATTTTTTCAGCTCATCTTTCACCGCTTGCTTGCAACGGTTACTGACCATATATTTTATATGTAATTTCAAATTACCACTTTGTTAAAGAGCTTACTGTAAAGGTGAGCTTTATAAACCACTAACCCGTTACAAAACTTTTTTAAAAAGTTACACAATTCACACATTGAGATTTTAGTCCGCCAAGGCGGATGAGAATTATGATTTCTTGTCACGCAGGAATATAAATATCAAACTGCGCTCCTTTGTTTAATTCACCTGTGGCGGTGATGATTCCGTTGTGATTCTCTACAATTTTTTTTACGATTGCTAAACCGATTCCGGTGCCGGCATATACTTCCTTGCCATGCAATTTCTGAAACACTTCAAATATGCGCTCACTGAAATGCGGTTCGAAACCTATGCCGTTGTCTTTAACAGTAATGTGGCAATAATTTTTTTCCGGTGAAAGTTTTTCATTTTTCAGTTTACTGCCTTTAACAATTTTACTGTTGATAATAATGCGCGACGGAGTTTCCGGTTTCGAAAATTTCAAAGCGTTGCTGATAAGATTGTACATCAACTGACGAAACTGGAATGCAATAATATTTGCCGGACAAATTTCTGTCGCTTCAATCGTCGCTCGTTTTTCCTGAATGGTTTCTTTCAATTCAATTTTTACTTCTTCGATGATTGTGCTCAAATCAGTTTCCTCAAACTTGCGCTCCATGGTATTGATACGAGAGAAGGCAAGCAAGTCTTCAATCAATTGTTGCATTCTTCCCGCGGCAGATTGCATGCGTTGGAAATTATATTTTCCACTCTCCGATAAATTTTTGAATTCCTGTTCAAGAATAATAGTAACGAAGGTTTGAATTTTTCGCAACGGCTCCTGCAAATCATGACTGGAGATATAAGTGAAAGCAAGTAACTCTTTATTCGCAGTAATTAATTCTGCTGCGCGTTTTTCTTTTTCTTCATTCTGAAATGCGAGTTCAATGTTTGCAATACTTAATTCCGCTGCTCGTTTTTCTTTCTCCTCATTCTGAAATAATAATTCCTTGTTGGCAATAATTAATTCCGCAGCGCGCTTCTCTTTCTCTTCATTTTGAAAAAGCAATTCTTTGTTAGCTATAATTAATTCGGCAGCGCGCTTTTCTTTTTCCTCATTCTGAAACTGCAATTCCTTATTAGCGATAATTAATTCTGCCGCGCGTTTTTCTTTTTCATCGTTTTGAAAAGCCAGTTCTTTATTGGCAACAGCTAACTCGGCAGCACGGTTTTCTTTCTCGTCGTTTTGAAAAGCCAGTTCTTTATTGGCAACTCCTAATTCGGCCGCTCGTTTTTCTTTTTCCTTATTTTGAAATGCAAGTTCTTTATTCGCAATAATTAATTCAGCCGCGCGCTTTTCTTTTTCCTCATTTTGAAAAAGCAATTCTTTATTGGCAATACTTAATTCCGCCGCTCG
>JAHEZG010000175.1 GCA_023251195.1 Chitinophagaceae bacterium
ATATCCCAGCCACGGAATAAAATTGGGTTGATGAATGCCGATTACTTTTTGCATGCGCAACAAATATGCGTTTATTGATTGAATGCTTTTAAAAAGAGTGCGGTGTTCAGCAACATCCACTCTCTTCCCTTTATCTCCGTGTTTTTACGGATCAATTTTTTTTCCACTAAAAAATCTTTTGCTTCAATTATCATTTGTTGCGCCTTGGGTTGTTGCAGCCACGCGTTGATTGGTGGCTGGTATCCGAGTTTATCAATTCGCCACGCAATGGTTTCCGGAATAATTTCTTCCATTGATTTTCTAAGAATAAATTTTGTCCATCCGTTATTTATTTTCATTTCAATCGGGAGCGAAAAAATAAAATCAACCAATTCATGCGAAAGAAATGGCAATCGGATTTCCCGCGAGAATGCCATTGAATTTCTATCGGCATAAGTGAGGAGTTTTTCCAATCCGAATTCAGTACTGAAAAATTTCAGTGAGTCATTCAGCTTCGTGAAAACCTTGAATGGCGGATTTTCATTTCTGTTTTCACGAATAAAATCTTCGTTCAGAAAATTCAGGTACGACGGAGTTGAGATTCTTCTTCTGATTTTTCCGAGAAGAGCAAAAAATTTCCTGAATTTAATTCCGCTTTCAAATTTTCCATCTGCATCAAAGTCAACTACTCTTAATTTTTTGTATTGCAGTAATTGCTCGCGGTATTTCTTTTTATCAGAGAAAAACAATTCGGCAAAATAGGGTTTGAAAAAATGCAGGTAACCTGCAAGTGTTTCATCAGCTCCCTGACCATCCAGCAACACGGTTACATTTTTTTCTTTTGCCAGTTGCATCACTTTCCATTGCGCGAGCGGTGATGAATTACTGAGTGGTTCTTCAATGTGATAAATTACATTTTGCAAATCGGCGAACAACACTTCTTCATTCACCCACACTTCGTGCTTGTTCAATGGAGTTCGCGCAGCAACTTCATCAATAAATTTTCCTTCATCAAAATTCGAATCATGAAACCGCGCAGAGAAAGTGTTTTGCGGAAACGGGTTTTCGCCGTTTAGCTTTCCAATGGCGCAAACCAAAGACGATGAATCCAATCCACCTGAAAGACTCGAACCAATCGGAACATCGGAGCGTAATCTTCTTTCTACCGATTGAAAAAATAATTTGCAGAATTTTTTCTCAGCTTCTTCTTCCGAAATTTTTATTTGCTTTCTCGCATCTATTTTCCAGTAACACTTTTTTTCAATTTGCCCTGCTTTGGCAATGAATAAATAATGCGCCGGCTCCAGCTTGAAAATATTTTTAAAAAAAGTTTCTGATTTGTTGGTTGGATTTTGCGAAACATTGTACGCCATATAATTGAACAGCATTTTCCGGTTCACCTCCGGCTTGTGTTCAATCATCAGTGCTTTCATTTCTGAAGCAAACTGAAAACTATTTCCTCCATTGTATTGATAGAAAAATGGTTTTTCTCCAAAGCGGTCGCGTGCGCAAAAAAGTTTTTTCTCCAGTTCGTCCCACAATGCGAACGCAAACATTCCATCAAAATGCTGTAAACAATTTTCACGATACTGATGAAATGCTGCAAGCACAACCTCAGTATCTGAATCAGTTTGAAAGTGCAATCCGAGCTTAATTAAATCAGCGCGCAGCTCCTTGTAGTTATATAATTCGCCATTGAAAACTAAAGTGTAGCGATTTATATAATGCATCGGTTGCCCGGCGCGTTCACTCAAATCAATAATGGAAAGCCGACGATGACCCAGACATAATTTTCCGTCGGGTGACAACCAGTTTCCCTCGCCATCCGGTCCGCGCCAAGCAATGGCATCGGTCATTTTTTTTATACGCAGTGCATCCACTTTATTTTTAAAATCGAATATGCCTGCAATGCCACACATGAATTAATTTTTTATTCCGCAAATATTAAATCCATATAATTCGGTTGGCAGCGATGTATTGTTTACAGCAGAATATCCATTTTCAACAAACCAATTCATTACCTCTTCGGGTTGGTGTTTCCATACAAATGGTGGTGCCAGCGAATCAAACAAACTGGTGGCTCTCTCTTTGGCGGTTTGTTTGTGATTTTTTCCGCGTACAACATTATTTATTTTATATGCAGCCTGCTGATAAAAGCAGTAAAAAGTGATAAGGCCATGTAGCAATCCCGGATTCATTTTTGGCGTGAATTTTCGAAGCCGCGCAATGCTAAACGATAAAAACTTAAACTGCACAAACGGAATAAGTGGCAGAAAAGCATCCGGAATTATTTTATAAATCCAAACCGAAAATTTTCCGCCCGATTTTGTTAATGAAGAAACAACATCAAAAGCTATTCGCGTGTCGGGTGTATGGTGCAGTACTCCTGATGAATGAATGAAATCAAAAGTATTTTTTCTGAACGGAGGTTTTAATAAATTGCCCTGCACAATGTGAAGGTTTTGATGTGATTGAGGAACCAATTTTTTTCTGGCCAGCCAGCCTCGAACCACAGCCGGCGAAAGATCAATACCTACTACTTCGCTACCAAGAGTAGTATAGTTGCAGGCAGTTTGTCCGGTACCTGCACCGGCATCGAGCACTATTTTATTTTGCAAATCACCTGCTGTTGCATTCATGTAATGCAGAAAATGTTTTATCCGTGTTGGAGGATCAAAATTCCAGGTGAGCCCTCCTAATTCATGTGCATTCCATTCCTTTTCAAATCGGGTGAGTGTTGGTAAAATAAATTTCAGAAATGCTTCATCCGGTTTTTGCAAAGTGAATTCATTTACCAGTCCAAGTTCATTTAATTTTTTATTCCACTTTGTTCTGAAAGTTTTATATAAAAAGAATGCGCCATCTATCATTCGGGGCACACCATCAATTACCGGATATACACGGCCCGATTCAGAAACCAACACACCTTCGTCAGTGTCAATTAAAATTTTATTTTGTATGTTTTCAGAAATGGTTGTGAATGAAATCATTTTTAATTCTTCACCTGTTTCTGGACACACCAATAAATCAAGCAGTCGTGGTTTCAATTCAGCAATAAATTTTTTTGCAATTATACTCAATCATTCACGGGCATTAATCGTGTGCGGCATATTTCAAAAATGATATCACCCGGTCTTTGTTTGAACTGAAAGAATAGTTTGATTCGATCTTTTCACCGGCGCATTTTCCAATCAATGGAAACTGATTTCGAGATTGAAAAACTTTTTCGAAATAAGGAGTCCAATCTGCATCAGGCGGAACAAGAAATCCATTAATACCATCGTCAATAATTTCGTTGTTGATGGTAAGAGCGGTTGCCATACTTACAATTCCGCAACCCATGTATTGAATTAACTTGAATCCGCATTTGCCTCTTTGTTCAGCTGTGTTTTCAAGCGGCATGATTCCAACATCCATTTTCAATAGATTTGAAACTTCATTTTTCTCTTCCCATCTGATAAATTCTATTGGAAACAATGCAGGAACAATATATGGAGCATTGCAAATTACCAGTAATCTGATTTTGTATTTTGATGAAAGAAAATTGAGTGAATTAATTATCAGATTTAAATTGTGTGCATTGCTTCTGGTACCAACCCAGCCGATTATGATTTCTTCCCGGGTTAGGGAGTAGTTTTTTTTGGGTTCAGAATTATAATCAACACATGTCGGCAGCACCAGCATTTGTTCTTCTTTAATATCCTGATGAAATTGAATCGCCAGGTTTTTCAGGTAATTTGTTCCAGGCATAAAGTGGGTGTAATACTTTAACGACTTCGAAAACTTTTTCGGATGTTCTAAAAGCAGTTTCCCGAACAAAGAAATTTTCCTTGGCTCCTTTTTGGCAGCAGCAATATCATCGTCAAAATCAATTATTCGCTTTGCATGAATTGCAAAAAGTAAATGCTCAAAAAAAAGATTGCCATAATCGTTGAACATCAACAATTCTCTTCGAACAATTACAACATCGTAAAAAGCAGATTGTAAAATTTGCCAGAACCTGAACCACATAAAGCCCATTAAAAAAAAAGGCATTGAACTCGCATGGCTCGTTAGCTGCAGGTATTCATGATACTCAAATACATAGGCAGACTTTGTTTTGAAATTATTGGCGTTTAAAATGTCTCTCCATTTACCGGTTCGATATTTATTTCCGGCGCTTTCAGGTCCGAAAACTTCAAAATAAAAAACACTTAATTTTTTATTCGGGTAAAACATTTTTTTTAAAAAAAGTTTTACTGATTTAAAACAGATAATACGCAGAAATAAAGTACAACACCAAGTAATGATCCACCAAAACCAGAAGAAAATAAAAAAGTATACTGAAAGCAATGTACCTGAAACTTTATTCATTCTTTTATTTGAAAATCATTCATAAAAAATTACAGGTAATTGAGTTTAAGCATCCAATCGCTTTGATGTGCAAATTCAATCAGGTCGCGATGCTCATCGGTATTAAATCTTGAAGTTCGTTCAGCATCAATTTCATCCTTAATAAATGAAGTTAATTTCGAATGCAGAAAAGATTCGAGTTCCATGGTTGTTAATGCATCGCCACCAATTAATTTTTCGAAGCAAACATGCAATACCTTGCCTGGAAATAAATAATCATAACTAAAAGCCTGAGCAGCATATTGCTCCCATAATTTAAGTCCTTCTAATTTATTTTCTAACCTGACGGAATGCCACTTATTGCTGTAATCAAAATTTAAATTCCGCCGATACAGGCTTATTGCCACATCCATACCATTGCGGTATATATGAACAACTTTAGCATTCGGAAAAATTTTCATCCACTGCGAAACAGTAAATGTGTTTCGAGGATCTTTCCAGCCCCAACTGTCGGCACCTAAAAATGAAAATGGTTTAAAGGGTTGTTTTGCAATTCGGGCATAGTGCCTGAAAAAAGATTTTGAATTGAATTTTTTTAAATCGGCAAATTGCGGCACTCCTGGCTGATCCCATGTGTATTTTTCCTGCGAAAGCCAAGCATCGTTTACCCTTTGAAAATACCATGATTCATGGTCAGGTGTTAAATCATAGCCCATGTAAATGCCCGCTCTTGCTAAGATGCGGGAAAGCATGCTGGTGCCTGAACGATGCATTCCAATAATTATAACCGGGGGAGAAAGTAGGTTCATTGAATTTTACAATCACAAATTAAACATGCAATTTCATATTCTCTTATTTGAAGTTTCATCTTTTCATTTTCCTTTGCGCCTAAATGAAAAAACAAACAACACTGCTGACGATCAGTTTAATCATTTTACTTATCATCGGTTTTTTCGGATGGAATATTTTAAAATCTTATAATCAACTTGAATTTGCCAATGGAGATGTGATAACTGATATCCGGTTACCTAATCAAACAAACAATATCATTTCACTTTATTCACTGAGAGGAAATATTGTGCTCGTGCAATTCTGGGCATCGTGGTGCGGCCCCTGCCGAATGGAAAATCGCGAACTGGTTAATCTGTATTCAAAATTTAATGAAGTTGAAATGAAGGACGGCGGCACTTTTAAAATTTTCAGTATTTCGGTTGATGAAAATATTGATGCCTGGAAAGTGGCAATAGTTAAGGATAATATGATTTGGAAGAATCATGTATTTGACATAGAAGGCCAGGTTGCAAAAAATTTTAATGTTCACTCAATACCTACTACTTTTTTACTTGATCAAACAGGAATGATTATAGGGGTAAATATTTCACCCATGCAATTGGAAAGTGTATTGGAAAAAAGAATAAAGTAATATCAACTCATACACTTTTGTCAATTCATTTAGATTTGACGCCTTAACAATGTCACATTGTCCCGAAAATTTTGATGGCAAATGGTTTGACAAATGCACTAATCTTAAATAGCACTAATGGAAAATCAGGAAAAAGACATTCACGCTGACAATAACGACTTAAATATTCAACCTCCTTCGGAAAAATCAGCAGAGGAAATTATAAACGAAATAGAAAATGGGGCAACAGAAAATTCTTCAAGCGAACCAAGTAAATCTTATGAAGAACTGGAAGAAAAAGCCGAAGGTTTATTAGAGAAAATTGGTTTCGGAAAAAAATCAGCCCACAAAAAGGAAGCCCAGGAACTTAAAGAGAAGCTGGAAGAAATGAACGACCGTCACCTTCGCCTTGTGGCTGAATTCGATAATTTTAAAAAGCGGAACGCAAAAGAAAGATTGGAGTGGATGAAAAATGCAGGTCAGGATATTATACAATCCATACTTCCAACACTGGATGATTTCAACCGTGCAATAAAGCAAATGGAAACATCAAAAGACATTGCATCGGTAAAAGATGGCGTGCAACTCATTCACAATAAATTAAAATCAACGCTTGAAGGGCGCGGATTAAAACAATTAGAATCAATAGGTCAGGAGTTCAATTCTGAATTGCACGAAGCAATAACCGAAATACCGGCACCAACCGAAGAACTGAAAGGCAAAGTGATTGACGAAATTGAAAGCGGCTATTCACTCAACGATAAAATGCTTCGCTACGCAAAAGTGATTGTTGGAAAGTAAATGGTAAATACAAAGTCAATACGAGTAAACAACAGTAAATACAAGTTAATGCTGGAATCAAAATTCACTCACATTAAAAATCTAAGTACTTGTATTTACTAAGTACTCATATTTACTAATTTTTAGAAAATGGCAAAAAGAGATTACTACGAAATTTTAGGTGTGAGCCGAAACGCTACTCCCGATGAACTCAAGAAAGCTTATCGCAAAGTGGCCATGCAGTTTCACCCCGACCGCAACCCGGGCGATAAAGAATCAGAAGAAAAATTTAAAGAAGCAGCCGAAGCTTACGATGTTCTGACTGATAAAGAAAAAAAAGATCGTTACGATCGGTTTGGTCATCAGGGCATGAGTGGCAATGGCGGGCAAGGTGGCGGATTCAGTGGCGGCGGCATGAACATGGAAGATATTTTCTCTCACTTTGGTGATGTGTTTGGTGGTCATGGTGGAAGCGGAGGAAGTCCTTTTGAAAGTTTCTTTTCAGGCGGACGAAGCAGCGGCAGCCAACGAAATCGTGGTGTGCGTGGCGGAAATCTTCGCATAAAAATCTCGCTAACTTTAAAAGAAGTTGCCGAAGGCACACAAAAAAAATTAAAGGTCAAAAAATACATTCAGTGTGATACCTGTCATGGTAATGGAGCAAAAGATAAATCATCTTTCAGTACCTGCAATACATGTAAAGGGTCTGGTCATGTTCGTCGGGTAACTAATACTATTCTCGGGCAAATGCAAACCACCACCACTTGCCCAACTTGCAATGGCGAAGGTCAATCCATTACTGCAAAATGCAATACTTGTAAAGGCGAAGGCCGCATGTGGGGAGAAGAAACAATTACAGTTGACATACCAGCAGGTGTGACTGAGGGAATACAACTCAGTATGGGTGGACGAGGTAATGCCGGCGAACGAGGAGGGCCAAACGGCGATCTTGTAATTCAAATTGAAGAAATTCCAAGTGAAGATTTAAAGCGCGATGGCATAAATATTATTTATGATCTGCACATCAGTTTTATGGATGCTGCATTGGGAACAAGTGTTGAAGTTCCAACCATTGATGGCAGAGCCAAAATCAAAATAAAACCCGGTACACAAGCCGGCGAAATTTTCAGATTGAAAGGCAAGGGATTGCCCAACTTAAATGCATATGGCAAGGGTGATGAATTAATATATGTAAACATCTGGACACCGAAAACCCTTAATGGCGAAGAAGAAAAAATATTGGAGAAACTAAAAACCCATCACAACTTTCAACCCAACCACAACAAAAGCGAAAAATCTTTCTTCGAAAAAATGAAGGATTATTTCAATTAAGTGATTGCCAATAACAAATTCGATAATCATATTTCATACACGGAAACACAAATAAAAAAGCCGGTCTTTTTCAAGGCCGGCTTTAATGTTTTAATCTGAAAATAAAAACGAAGAAAATAATTATGATTCGTCAATTTCAATTTTCTCATTCATGCGCGTACGAATCTGCATTTTCTGAGTTCCGAAATTGATGAGCATTCCCATGTCTTTTTCCGATTTTTTTAACCCATTACTGAAGTGAACCATGTGCGGCACTTCCAAACGAGGCAAAGCCTTAAGTTCAA
>JAHEZG010000460.1 GCA_023251195.1 Chitinophagaceae bacterium
AATAAAATAAACAGGATGAGTACCGGCGCTGATGTCCAGAAAATTAATTTGGTTGTATTTTGAACTACTGATGCAAGCCTTTTCATTTCACCCTTTGCATGCAACTCAGCAATTTTTGGTGCAACAGTCAGTAAAAAAGCGGTAAGTGTAAGTGAGGTAATGGTTGCAATTCTGAATGCAACTTTATAAACGCCAACATCGGCTTCAGAATAATAACGGCCTAAGAAAATAGTATCGGTCCATCCACGCACTACCTGAAGCAATGCAGTTAAAAATAAACTGAAAGCCACTTTTGTTTTTTCGCTGAGCACAATTTTTTCACCATCGCCGCCGGCGCTCACAGGTGATTTTTTCCACCAGTACCAGGCAGATAGTATGGATGAAATGGAAATGGAAATTACAAAAACAGCAACCGGTACTCTTCGGTCATGCACAATAAAATATGATGCACATAACAATATTCCGGTTATAGAAATGGTAATTACATTTTGAAAAAAAGAATAGAACAATATTTTTTTCATTCCCCGAAAACAATCGGCATGAACCGAATGAAGCACGAAGGGCAGAATGCCCAATGCACCGATTTGAAAATATTTGCTTAAGGTTGGTTTTAAAAATATTGAAGTAGCTATCCAATCGGCGCTGAAGTATAAAACCAGTGAACAACAAACAGAAGCAATAATGTTGACTCTGATTACTTTAAAATATAAATCTTTAATGGAGCCCCATTGATTCTTTGCATTGTATTGTGCCACTTCGCGAACCATTAATATATCATAACCCAGTTTGCCAAAGTTTGCAAAAAACTGAAACACCGTTTGAAAGATGGAATAAATTCCGCTGCCGGTGGCGCCATAAAACCGGGCGAGGACAAATACAAATACATAATTGAATCCCATGCCTGTTATCTTCATCAGAAAAGCAAATGCTCCGCCTTTAACAAGCTCTTTGTTATCATCGCCTTTTACTTTTCCTGAAAATATTCTGCGCAGTTTCTTTATCAAAATACGAATGGCTATTTATAATTTGTGGCTAAAACAATTTTTAGTTTTTGTGCAAGCAGTGAAGAAAAAACAGTGGAGCCGGTTTTATTCAGGTGGTTGTCGGCAAAATAAACCGGGTTGTTAAATCTTACATCATTCGTAAAGTCGAAGAAGGAAATTTGATGGTTGAGTGCGACAGAATCAATTAATTGATAAACCGGATCGTTGCCGTATCGTTTTAAAACGGGCGACATTACCAGTACCACTTTTATATTTTTTTGCTCACACAGTTTTATTATTCCGATTAATGATTTCAATTTGTTGGGATCAATGTGGCGGTTTCGTTCGCGCAATTTTGTTAATTCAAATTCATTGATGTATTGCTGTTTTTCAGTTTCAGTAATTGTATTATTCAAGGGCAGGTAACCGCTTTCAGTTTTTTGCTTTTTAAAAATTCCTTTCAGCAAATCCAACCACATGGAGTTGTATCGATAGGATTGCGAAAGCAATTTTATTTTCTCCATGTTGAAAGGCATCAGTTTATAAAATACCGAAGTGGTATCTTCATTTCTGGTGCCGCGCCAATCGGCCACTTCGCGCACTTCCGGGTAATCGGCATAATAGGGGAGCAGCACATTTAACCGATCGTAATGCACTTCTTTGTAATATAATTCTTCAGGAAACATTTCAACCACAATCATTTTAGGGGTGTGATGGCTCAATAACATTTTGGTCATAGCATAACTGAACAATAGCGATTGACCATCGTGCCCGGCATTGTAACAAGAGAGTTGGAGCGAATCAGAAATTAATGGTGTGTTGTAATTGCGTCGGGCCTTTGATGATCCGGTAATTATTACATCGGCATCTGCTTTTGTAAATGCATAAGTGGTTTCAAATTCAGCACCCGATGTTGAACTGAAATATAATTTGTGCATCACCAATCCAACCGTTTGATCGAGCACTATTATTAGTGCAAGCAGCAACAAACTCCTTTTCAGGAATTTCGTTTTAGAATTGGAAGTAGATAAACTGGCTGGCATCGAAAACTCCGGTTAGTAAAATGTAAACTATGACTGAACTGTAAAAAATAAATTTCAAACTTGTGGACTTTGGTTCGGGCAACGCATCGCTTTTGCTGTAATACTCCTGATAAATTTCGACAGTGT
>JAHEZG010000176.1 GCA_023251195.1 Chitinophagaceae bacterium
CATGACACTCAGCAGTTGGATGAAAAATTATTTATACATCCCGCTCGGCGGAAATAAAGTTTCTGTTTCAAGAATGTTTTTAAACCTCTGGATAGTTTTTCTCATCTCCGGTTTCTGGCATGGTGCTGAATGGACTTTTTTAGCGTGGGGTGCTTATCACGGATTTTTTATTGTGCTGGATAAATTATTCCTGATTAAACTTTTAAAACCAATTGGAAAAATCCCGAGAACCATATTAACATTCATTATTGCAATGGTTGGGTGGGTGTTTTTTCGTTCACCGGATTTGTCGTTTGCAATTGGATATATAAAAAAAATGTTTTCGTTTCAGTTCAGTTATCCCGAAGTTATTTATTCCAATCGTTTTGAATTTACCATGCTGCTGGCAATTATTTTTTCATTCGCAGCCCTATCTGATAAAATTGCGCAATGGCAATGGAAAGGATTGAATATTTCAAACAATAATTTCATTTTATCAGGAAGAGTCCTCCTTTCCATTTCTCTTTTCATCCTTGCATTAGCAGATATTACTTCATCGGGTTTTAATCCATTTATCTATTTCAGATTCTGACCCATGAAAAAAAATATATTCAAACTCATTCTTCTTTCGCTGCTGACTGCAGTGATGAGTCTTCCGTTGGCAGAAAAAATATTTCACTTTTCGGTTTCAAAACTCGCTGCGTTAAAGGGTGCTTATGTAAAGCCTGTTTGTCCGCAACTGAGTTGGAAAAGTTTTTTTAATTCTGAGCTACAAGATAGTTTAAGTCTGTTTATTGAAAGTGATATCAGCAACAGAAATGCATTGGTTCGCCTGCGAAACCAAGTAGCGTTTACCGGATTTCATGAGTCACCGAACAAAGAATTAGTGGTTGGAAAAAATAATTTTCTTTTCGAAAAGCTTTACATTGAATTCTATACACAAAGAGTTTGGTTCGATAGCACCTGGATGAATAAAAGAATTGATTTACTCAAAGATGTAATTGATTCATTGAAAAAAAATAATGTTGATCTGCTGATTGTGTTTGCACCAAGTAAAACATCGTATATGCCTGAGAATATTCCATTAAAATATTTATGGAATCACGAACGAGATAATATTTATAAAACCTGTTCGCGAATGCTGGTACGAAATAAAATTCCATTTATTGATTTCAACAGTTATTTCATTTCGCAGAAATCTAAAAGTATAATAGAAATTTTTCCGAGAGGGAATGCACATTGGAGTTATTATGCAGCAACATTAGCAATGGATTCAATTGCGAAATTCATGCTTTATCAATTGCAAATTCCGTTGTATAAACACAAATGGATAAAAACAGATGCAACCAATAAGGCAAATTATCAGGAAGGTGATTTGGCCATAACTCTAAACCTGCTGAAACCATTTCGCGATGGAGGATATGTTTATCCTAACCTGGTAATTACTGATTCAGCAAATTGTATTCGTCCTGATGTGGCTATTATTGGTGATAGTTTTTCGTGGACATTAATTTTTACTTATTTACCTCAAACAATTTTCAGTAAAAATTTTGAGTTCTGGGATTACAATAAAAAAATATGGAGTCCATATTCAAACGATACAAAAAATATTGATGAACTGGATTATAAAAAAGAATTACTGAAGAAAAGAGTAATCATCATTGTTGAAGGGGGCATTCATTACAATGATATCGGCCATGGATTTATTGATAAAACTTATGAATTGTTTCATCCAAAGAAATAAAAAAAGCGATACTGATGTATCGCTTTTTTTATAAAGTGCGGAGAGAAAGGGATTCGAACCCCTGGAACATTGCTGTTCAACGGTTTTCAAGACCGCCGCTATCGACCGCTCAGCCATCTCTCCGCCGCAAAAATAACCGCAGATTCCATTCAACAAATTTTAACTCGCATTTATTGATAAATAATTTTTCTGAAATAGTTGTTAATTGATTTTATCAATGACATTTGCCTGAATTATTGTAAGTTTCATTTTTAAAATCAGTCAGTAATCTAAAATTACTCTTTATGAATAAAATATTTTTTACCCTTTCAGTCTTTGCATTGGGGTTCAGTTGCCTTGGTTTAAATGCGCAGGATTTATCAAATCAATTTTCGCCGGTTTATTCTTTTACTGAAAACAAAGGGCAACTACTAAATGATAGCTATAACGCCGCAAACGATATTTTATATTACAGTAATATGGGGAATATCGCCATTTACATTGGGCGTAATAAATTATTTTATGTAATTAAAAAAAATAATAAATCAGTGGTATTTACTGACGAAAATGACGAAATGCCATCTGAAAGCGGTAATTCAGAAACCGTTCGAATTGAATTAAAATTGGTAAACAGTAATTTAAATTCAACAATTAAGGGAGAAGAAAAATGTGATCTGCTTTCAAATTATTTTTTACCCGGTAACCCCAAAGGAATATCTGCACAAAATTTTAAAAAAGTAAAAATTGAAAATGTATATAATGGAATTGACTGGATAATTTATTTTAAAGAAATAAATGGTCGTACCGTTTTAAAATATGATTTTGAAGTAAGGCCCGGTGCCGATTTTACCTTGATTAAAATGTTATATGATGGTGCCGACAGAATTTACCAATCAGATAAAGGCGGGATAAATATTGACACCAAACTTGGAAATATTCAAGATGGAAAGCCAGTAACTTATTTATCAGGTTCTAAGCAAAAAATTAAATCATCCTTCAAGTTAGTTAAGAATGAAATCGGTTTCATTGTAAATAATTATGATAAATCTGAAAAAATAATAATTGATCCAACTGTTTTGTGGTCAACTTATTTTGGTTATAACGGTGATGAACATGGAAGGGCGGTGGCTGTTGGTGCCGATGGATTTATTTATACCGGTGGTTTTACAAACAGTACAAATTTTCCTTTATTAAATGGTTATAGTTCACCATTACATGATGCATTTGATGGATGGGTAATGAAACTTACACCAAATTTTCAACCGCTTTGGATAACTTATTATGGTGGAACGCTGGCAGATGTTTGCAGAACAATTGATGTAGATTCAGCAGGAAATGTTTTTGTGGGCATGGAAACACGAAGTGGTGATATGCCTACATTTAATGCTTACCAACCGGCAAAAAGCGATACGGATGATTTTTTTATTATGAAATTGAATCCATCAGGTATTCCTATTTGGGCAACTTATTACGGCGGTAATAATTTGGATGCATTGCGTAGAATTAAACTTAGTCATTCCGGATTTCTTGTGGCTTCAGGCTATTCACGAAGCACTAATTTTCCTATGGTAAACCCAATTCAGGCAAACAACGCTGGCGATGCTGATGCGATCATAATGAAAATCAGCATGAATACAGGATTCCCGATTTGGTCAACTTATTATGGCGGAAGTTTGTATGATGAGCCTGTAGGAATTACGCTCGACAACAACAATAATATTTATTTAGTAGGCACTACTTTCAGTTCAAATTTTCCGGTACTCAATGCTTATCAATCTGTATTAAAAGGAATCAGTGATATTTTTATTTTAAAACTGAATTCGAATATGACTACTGCATGGTCAACTTTTTTCGGATGCACGCTTGATGATGATGGAAATGGAATTGCGATTGATAACAATGGAAACAGTTTTATTATAGGCACTACCAAGAAAAATAATTTCCCGGTTTTAAATGCATGGCTTCCGATTTATAAGGGGCCATCAGATGCTATTGTTTCTAAATTTTCACCAACTGGAGGTTTGATCTGGTCAACTTTTGTTGGCGGGCAAGGAACCGATGATGGAAATTCTATTGCCGTTGATAATATAGGGAATGTAGTTGCCACTGGTTACACACTGAGTGCAACATTTCCTATGGTTAATCCTATTCAATCAACATTTGGTGGCGTGCATGATGCCTATATCGTTCGTTTTTCAAATAATGGTACTTGTCTGATGTCAACATATTATGGAGGCAATGGAATTGAACATGCACGAAGCATTACAGTTGACAATAATGGTAGCACCTATGTAGTTGGCTCAACTGAGAGCACCAATTTATTACTGGTAAATCCAATTCAAAGCAGTAATGGATCGGTTGGCAATTTTGATGCAGACTGTTTTATGTTGAAATTGAATTATTCAATTTATTCAAAACCGGTAATTTCTGTTTTTGGTCAAGTTCCAAAATGCAACAGTTCAGATGTAATTCAATTGGCAAGCAGTAATTCCATCGGAAACATTTGGTCGAATGGACTATTAACGCAATTAATAAATACCAATCAAACCGGCAACTTTTTTGTGACTGCAATGGATTCAACCGGAGTTGGAATAAATTCAGATACAATTAGCATAACTAATAATCCTTTAGCATTTACAAGTCTCGATTCAATTGCAATTTCGGGTATTTGCCCGTCAACAACTTTAAATCTTACAGCTCAAAATATTTCAGGTGCGACTTATTTGTGGTCCGGACCTAATGGATTTAATTCCACATTAATAAATCCGGTTATTAATAACATTCAACAAATTAACATTGGCATATATGTATGTACTGCTACTATAAATTCATGCGTAAAAATTATTAATAAAGTAAACTTGCTTAATATCATCAATCAGGGAGCGCCAGCAAATTCCACTTATTCCGGACCGGTGTGTCAAGGAGGACAATTTACATTATCAACTGATAGTGTTAACGGAGCACAATATTTATGGAGCGGACCTGCTGGATTTTTATCTACTGCAAGAATAACAACTATCACCAATGCTCAATTATCAACTAATGGTAATTACTTTATCAAATTAATTTTTAATGGTTGCGAAAGCCTGCCGGATACGGTTGCTGTAGTTGTTGCAAATTCGCCAATTGCCAATGCCGGTGCCGATCAGATAGCCTGTAATGGAAATAACAACATTAACCTGGATGGAATAAACGATGCAAGTGCAACCGGCACCTGGACCAGTACTACAGTTCCGCATGCAATAATTCAAAACCCAAATAATCCTAATTCCCTGGCTACTAATTTGAAGATTGGAACAAACCAGTTTAAGTGGACATTAACAAATGGAATTTGTACACCAGTTTATGATTTGGCCATTGTAAAATATACTACTGCAGCAAATTTTGGCTGCATAAAACCATCTAACCTAAATCATGTTTTGACTGGAAACAGTGCAACATTAAACTGGTCAACCTGCACCATTGCTGATCAATTTCAAGTTCGGATTACTTTGAATAGTACCTCTTATAACATTTTTACAAACAACTATACAGTTGTATTAAATAACCTTGCCCCAGGCACCTATTACTGGAAAGTAAAACCAAAATGCAGCGGTGTTTGGAGCAGCACTTTTTCGATTACTAAGTCATTCGTTATTGTTGCTTCACCGAAATACGAACCGGTGGTTCTACCTGAAAACATTAAATTGAATTTGTATCCGAATCCGGTTTCCAATCAACTGAATGTTGCCTTTGAGTTAAAAACTGCAGGGACATATAAAATTGAAATGCTTGATGTTTTAGGAAGAATATTGATTTCTGAAAGCAATGAATTTGACGATGGAAACTGGCAATTAAATTATTTCACCGGCAACCTCAGCGCGGGCGTTTATTTTATGCGATTAACCGGAATTGAAAACACCAATTTAACGGCAAGATTTATCAAAGAATAATCAGCTGATTTCTGCTACTACAAAAGTGCTTCCGCCAATGAAAACCAAATCATTCGCTGAAGCATTTTTTTTTGCTTCAGTGTAAGCTGATAATACAGAAGAAAAATATTTTCCTTTCAAACCGATTGCTGTAGCTTCTTCAAATAATATTTTTTCATCCAATCCTCTTGGGATATTCGGTTTGCAGAAATAGTAAATGAAATTTTTCGGAAGCAGTTGAAGAATGTTTGTTCGGTCTTTATCGCCCACCATTCCCAGAACAAAATGTACTGTTTCTTTTTTAAGTGAATGAATTTGTTCCATCACTTCTTTAATTCCGGCTTCGTTGTGACCCACATCGGCAATGGTAAGAGGTTGAGCATTTAAAATTTCCCAGCGACCACGCAATCCGGTAATTTGTTTTGTGTTCGATAGCGCCTGATGAATTTGTTCTTCTGTGATTTTAAAATTCTGCTTGCGCACTTCTGTTACAGCAGCAAGCACAGTGCAAATATTTTTTTGCTGATAATTTCCGGAAAGGTCAATTGTGTAATCCTTTGATTTATTTTCTGCTGTAACAGTAAGCGTTTGCTGAAATCCTGAATATTTTTTTTCGGTTACTTTAAAATATTCATCAGCGAAAACAATCGGTGCAGTTTGTTCTATTGCTTTTTGAATGAAAACATTTTTTGTTTCTGATTGAGATTCACCAATAACTACCGGAATATTCTGCTTGATGATTCCTGCTTTCTCAATTGCAATTTTCTGAAGCGTATCACCCAATAAATCTTTGTGGTCAAAACTGATATTGGTAATGATGGATAGCAGCGGAGTGATAATGTTTGTTGAATCCAATCGTCCACCTAATCCGGTTTCAATCACTGCAACATCCACTTTCTCTTCCGCAAAAAATTCAAAAGCCAAACCAACTGTCCATTCGAAGAACGAAGGTTTAATTTCTTCAAACTGTTTCGAATATTTTTCAACGAAGTCAATCACTTTCTTTTCCGGAATCATTTCACCATTGATTCTGATTCGTTCGCGAAAATCTTTTAAATGTGGTGAAGTATAAAGCCCTGTTTTATAACCCGCGGTTTGAAGAACAGCCGCAAGCATGTGCGAGGTTGAACCTTTTCCATTTGTACCTGCAATGTGAATGCTCCTGAAATTATTTTGCGGATTATTTAAACTGTTACAGATGGCAATGGTGTTATTCAAATCTGCTTTGTATGCAGCGGCGCCAATGCGATGAAACATTGGGAGTTGAGAAAATAAATAATCGAGTGTTTCCTGATAAGTCACGATGCAAATATTCTGAGGAAATATTTATTCAAAGAAATATTTCAGGATAATTCTGTTTCCTAATGGAAAAGTCGTTCAGGGAAATTTTATTTCGCCTTAAAATTATAAGTGATGGTTCCGAACTGTTCATCCATAGCAGCAGAGTTCACATCAAATTGCGCAGCCATTGATGCCTGCTTGGCGAGATTTAATAAATAGGTTGAAGTAGTGGTTGAACCCTGCGCCGGTCCATCTGCCGAAATAACTTTCCCTTGTTTGTTCACTTTAATTTTCACCACCACAATTCCAGTTTCCTGCGAATTATTTTTCAATGAAGGTTCCTTCATCATCTTTCTTCCGGTCAGATTGTAGTTGATTCCTTTTCCGTATCCGCCCGGTCCGCCATTTATTCCGGGAGTTCCGCTGTAAGAAGTTCCGGTTGGTGTTCCATTCAATTGTCCTTTGTCGCCGGGATGAGTGCCGTCACCTTCACTTGTGCTGTTAGTATTGGTCCATCCTTTGAAAACTGCTTTAGGTTGTTCCTGTTTTTTTACTTCAGTTTTCTTTTCAGTTGGGGTGACTGTTACAGTTGTTGTTTTTTTCTTTTTGTTGTCGTCCTTCTTTTTTGAATTGACCACCACATCAGAATTTTCCTGCGAAATAATTTTATCGCCGGTACTTTTTTCAGGAGTAGTTGGTTTCACTGCTTGCGGCAACACAGGCGCAACTTCAGTGGCAATCGGTTGCACATCGCCCATGCCATCATCCATGTAGCCAAAATTAATTTCCACTCCACCACTGTCCCATGCAGGAATCGGAGGTGTTACACCTGTGAGAAAAAAGAAAAGGATAATTAATATTCCATGTATCGCAATGGAGGTTATCATTCCCTTCACCTGATTTTGTTTTTCAATCCGGTCGTTTTCCAATTCAAACAAACGCGCCATAAAATTTAATTTTTATTTTGAACAGCAAGCACCATCCGCACTTTCAGTTTTGCTCCGATGTCGAGTATGTCAACAAAATCCTGAACGCTGAGCGATTGGTCAACTTTTAAAACCACCGAAGGGTCAACTACTGTTTTTATTTTTTCCTGTAACGATACTTCCAGTGTTTCAATGGTAACAGGCACATCATCAATGGTTACATTTCTGTTTGCATCAACAGAAACATTTATCATTTTTTTCGCGACAGTTTGTTCGCCGGTTG
>JAHEZG010000177.1 GCA_023251195.1 Chitinophagaceae bacterium
ATTCATGAATCAAAACTAAATAAATCAATAAACTGATTCGGATAAATTTTAGGTAATCACTTTCATTTGTATTTATCTTGCATCGCAGTTAATTTATTTTAACCGGCTACTATAAACCAAGAACCCTGAACTAAATAAATGCTTACCCGATTATCGATTCAAAATTTCGCCATCATTGACGAAGCAACAATCTGCTTCTCCCCTCACCTATCCATAATCACCGGAGAAACCGGAGCCGGAAAATCAATTCTGCTCGGAGGTTTGTCATTGATACTTGGCGAGCGTGCCGAAGCAACTTCCTTTTTTGACAAAGAAAAAAAGTGCGTGGTTGAAGCTGAGTTTGATGTGAAAGGATTGGAACTGAATTCTTTTTTTGACGAGGAAGGTTTGGATTTTGAAGAACATACTTTAGTGCGCAGAGAAATTATTCCGGGTGGAAAGAGTCGCGCTTTTATTAATGATACGCCTGTTAATCTTCAGACTTTAAAAAAACTAACGGCACAGTTAGTTAACCTGCATCAGCAACACGATACATTGGAATTGAATGATATTTCATTCCAGTTAAAACTGATTGATTCAATTTCAGGCACAAAAGATTTATTAAAAAAATATCGGCATCAGTTCAAATCATTTCGTGAACTGGAAAAAAATATTCATGAACTCAAAGAGCAATTGGATAAAGCCGCACGCGAACAGGATTATATTTTATTTCAATTTACTGAATTAAAAGAAGCATCACTTACCGAAGGTGAGCAAGAAAACATTGAACAGGAAATGAATGCCCTTGTTCATGCCGAAGAAATAAAACGAAATCTTTCAACTGCATCTGCTCAACTGCAAAACAATGAAGGAAATATCAGTGATGAATTGCGAACTGTTTTGCAGTTGTTGCAAGCAACCATAAAGTTTCAACCTGACTTGGAGGAATTAGTTAACCGATTGAAAAGTGCAACCATTGAAGTGAAAGACATTGCTGTTGAATTGGAAAACCGCGAAATGAAACTGCAATTTTCACCTGACAAAATAATAGAATTGCAGAACCGACTGGATATAATTTATCGTTTACAAAAAAAACATCGACTGAATTCCATTCCTGAATTATTGCAATTGCAAAATCAATTTGATTCGCAATTACTCTCTTTGCAAAATGATACAAGCAAGCTGGATCAGTGGAATGAAGAATTATCGCTACTGAAAAAAGAATTAACAACTCTTGCACAATCACTTTCAAAAAAAAGATTGTCAGTTATTTCTTCCATTGAAAAAGAAGTGAACAGCTTGCTCAAAGAAGCAAGCATGCCCTATGCTCAAATAAAATTTGAACACAAACTGAAACCTGAAAACGATTTTTCGGAAAACGGAATTGATTTGTTTCGTTTATTATTCGCATCCAATAAAGGCAGTGATTTTATTGAACTGAATAAAGTGGCTTCGGGTGGTGAGCTATCTCGATTAATGCTGTGCCTGCAATCATTGGTGGCTGAATCTGTTTCAATGCCTACTCTCATATTTGATGAAATTGACACTGGTGTTTCCGGTGAGGCTGCCCGCAAAGTTTCTATCATACTTCAAAAACTTTCTTCAAGGCATCAGGTTATTTGCATCACACACCTCCCACAGATTGCAGGCAAGGGTGAAAAACATTTTTTCGTTTACAAAGAAAATCTCAAGAGCCGCACTTATACACGAGTGCGAGAACTAAAAACTGAAGATCGCATAATTGAAATCGCCAGAATGTTATCAGGCGAAAAACCAACTGAAGCGGCAATAAAAAATGCAAAAGAGTTGATGGAGAATTAATAATTCAAATTCCTTTCACTCATTGTAAACAATTATTTTCGACCCCTCAAAATTTATTAATGGATAAAATAAAATTCGGAACTGATGGATGGCGCGCCATTATTGCGCAGGAGTATACAGTGACTAATGTTGCACGAATCAGCAAGGCAACCGCTGACTGGATAAATAAAAATGCTGCAAGCAAATCAGTGGTCATTGGTTACGACTGCCGCTTCGGTGGATTGTTGTTTTCAGAAACAGCAGCAAAAGTTTTTTGTGCGAACGGAATAAAAGTTTTTCTATCAAAGAATTTCTCGAGCACACCAATGGTTTCGTTGGGATGCGTGCAATACAAAGTTGGATTAGGTGTGGTGATTACAGCAAGCCACAATCCGCCTTCATACAATGGTTTTAAATTAAAAGGAAATCACGGTGGTCCTTCATCGCCCGATGTGATACAACAAGTGGAAGATTTAATTCCGGATACAACTGTTGAAGTAAAAGAATCACTTGAATCGTATTTAGAAAAAGGTTTGATTGAATATGTAAACCTTGAGGGAAATTATATTGAAGAGGTAAAAAAGAATTTTGACCTGAAAGCAATTAACGAAAGTGAAATTCATTTAGCGTATGATGCAATGTATGGTGCGGGACAAAATGTAATTCGGCAAATATTGACTGCTCCATTGTTATTGCACTGCGATTACAATCCTTCGTTTAAAGGAACACCTCCAGAACCACTCGACAGAAACTTACAGGAGTTAGCCCGCACCATTAAATCAGCAAAAGGAAAACTTACAGGATTGGCAACTGATGGCGATGCAGACAGAATAGGAATGTATGACGAAGATGGAAACTTTGTAGATGCACATCACATCATTCTGTTGCTCATTCATTATTTGTCGCAGTACAAAAAGATGACCGGCAAAGTGGTGATTGCTTTTTCTGTTTCGGAGAAAGTGCGCAAATTGTGTGCGAAGTATAATATTCCTGTTGAAGTCACCAAGATTGGTTTCAAATACATAAGTGAAAAAATGGTGCATGAAGATGTACTGGTGGGTGGCGAAGAATCAGGTGGCATTGCTGTGAAAGGTCACATACCGGAGCGCGATGGTATATGGGATGGATTGGTGTTGCTCGAGTTTATGGCGAAGACCGGAAAAACCATGAAGCAGATTATTCAGGAAGTGTATGATGTGGTTGGCGCATTTTATTTCGACCGTTTGGATTTGCATCTGGAAGAATCGCTCAAGCAACAAATCATTAAGAACTGCTTAGAGAAAAAATATACCGCATTCGGAAAATACAAACCGGTTCGCACCGAAGACATTGATGGATTCAAGTACCACCTGAGCGATAACGAATGGTTCATGATTCGCCCTTCGGGCACCGAACCATTGTTGCGTGTGTATGCCGAAGCACCAACACAACATGGTGTGAATGAAATATTAGAAACTGTTAAAGGAGTTTTGTTGGGATAAAAATTTCAGAATAGCCCACGATTTCAATCCAGCCCACGATTTCAATCCAGCCCACGATTTCAATCGTGGGTATTGATGAATAATAAAACCAACCAAAACCATTTCAATGGTTTTCAAATAAAATGATTAAAACCATTTCGCGTTGATTTCGGTTTTCAATAATCCCACGGTTTAAACCGTGGGCTATGGTTTTAACCGTGGGCTGATGTTCGATGAAATATTATGCTGATGGCTTTAGCCATTTCATTAACTTCTGAATTATCTATTTACATTTATAGCAACACAACTTTTCTATCATGAAAAAAATATTTACAACACTGCTGATTGTTTTTACTGTTACACTTTGTAAAGCGCAGTGGGTAACAATACCTGATGCGAATTTTGTAAACTGGTTGAATACTCATGGTTATTCATCTTGCATGAATGGAACGATGATGGACACAACTTGCAGTGTGGTTGTGAATGCAACAAGCGTTACTTGTAGTTTTCAGTTAATTTCTAACTTAACCGGAATTCAGTATTTTAATTCATTAACTTATCTTGATTGTCATAATAATTCATTAACGAGTTTGCCCATCCTTCCGAATTCATTAAGCTATCTAATATGCCATCACAATTTATTGACGAGTTTGCCATCGCTTCCTAACACATTAACTTGGATTGATTGTTTTTTAAATTCATTAACAAGCTTGCCAGCTCTTCCGAATTCGATATACCATCTACAATGTGAAGGTAATTCATTAACAAGTCTGCCAACTCTTCCAAGTTCTTTAACTAAACTTATTTGTCATAGTAATTCATTAACAAGCCTGCCAACTCTTCCTGGTTCATTAACTGAACTTCAATGTCAACTTAATTCATTAACAAACTTACCATCACTTCCAAATTCTTTAACTAACCTTTATTGTTATAATAATTTATTAACGAGCTTACCATTACTGCCAGGTTCATTAACCCATTTTGATTGCAAGAATAACTTATTAACGAGCTTGCCATCGCTGCCGGGTTCATTGCCTGAGCTTCGTTGTTCTTCTAATTCATTAACAAGTTTGCCATCGTTGCCGGGTTCTTTAACTTATATTGATTGTGCATATAATTCATTAACAAGTTTGCCATCGTTGCCGGGTTCCTTAAATTACCTTTTATCTAATAATAATTCATTAACGAGCTTGCCATTGCTTCCAGGTTCTTTGATTGACCTTTGGTGTTTTAATAATTCATTAACGAGCTTGCCATTGCTTCCAGGTTCATTACTAAGTCTTAGATGTCATTTTAATTCATTAACGAGTCTGCCTGATTTGCCACTAACATTAAGTAGATTTACAATTAACAACAATTCTGGAATCTTATGCATGCCTGCTTTACAAAATTTTACAGGCCCATCATCTGATTTTAATATCTCCAATACAGGAATCACATGCCTTCCAAATGCAATTCAACACACTGGATATATAGCATCAATTGACACAATGCCTATTTGTTCTTGTGTTTATCCATCAGGCATTTCAACTTCAAACATCACATCCACATCAGCAAAAATTAACTGGAGCACCGAGTGTTGCTCGCAATTTCAAATTCAGAAAAGAGTGACAGGCACAACCACCTGGAGCACTGTTACAGCAGTAGCCACTGCTACTTCAAAAAACTTAACTGCACTAACTCCGGGCACTACTTATGATTTGCGCATGAGAGTAAAGTGTACTGATGCAACAACCTATTCCTCCTGGTCGCCGATACAAACTTTTACAACTTTGGTTACTTGTGTTGCACCATCAGGCATATCAGTTTCCAATTTAACTCAAACTCATGCAACAATTAATTGGGCTGCTGTTGTCAATGCATACTCCTATAAATTACAAGGAAGAAAACTTGGCACCACTGCATGGACTTCTTACACCATCATTGCGCCACTCACTGTTAAACAATTAAACGGATTAACAGCAAACACCACTTATCAGTACCGCATGCAAACTGTTTGCAATGCATCAGGTGTTCCAACTTCGCCGTGGACTGCCATCAGCACATTCAGCACTCCGCTACGCATGGAAGATGAAAGCATGGAGAATGCAAGCATTGATTTTTCCATTTATCCGAATCCTGTTAGTGAACAGTTAACTGTAAACTGTAATCAGTTAACAGCAAACGAAATTGAAGTTCAAGATTTATTGGGTCGAGTTTTAATCAACCAACAAGCATCATCAGAATCTTCAACCACCATTGATGTCAGCAATTTATCTGCTGCACAATATTTTATTTCTATCAGAAGAAATGATGGAAGTGTTTTGATTAAACAATTTGTAAAGGAATAATTCATTGCAGGATTCTGAATACAGTATCCCGGCTAAAACAAAATAAATTCAGTATTCTTTTTTTGTATAACAAATAGAATAGTCGCGGTTCGCTTGCCAGTCAAGGTAGTTGCAGAAATAAGTTCCCTGCACGAGATACATTTTTTCTTCTACCGGATTTTCGACGGTGACACAATTATTTATTCCATTTGAATACGAAGGATAATAGGTGAACCTATAATCGTATTCCACTTCGGTTACTTTCAGAAACATAGTATCACCTTCCATTCTCCAGGTGCCGAAATCAATGTGGTGGAAATACATGAAGGTTTCTTTGTTGCTCGTTACTTCACGCGAAAAACTTCCGTAGCGATATAATTCCAACTCATAATAAGTAACTTCATCAGAGAGCGGAATTACCTCCATGTGTGTTCCATCCGGCATATCAAAATTCTCCCAGCCATACGAATGTGTGTAGGAGTATTTACCGTAAAAAACTTTTCGGAGACTATCGCGATTTTCTCTTTCATTGGTTTGCGCAACTGCAACCAACGAACAGGAAATAATAAGGACAAGCAAAAAGTACTTTTTCAATTCGGGATAATTAACGGTGAAAGATAAGTTGTGATACATCTTTCCATAAAAACAGAAATGGAATTTGCAGAAACTTATTTTGCAAGTATAACCAATTCAATATTTGCAATGCCATTTAAACCAATCAACAGTTTCGAATCATCCACCTGACAAAAGCGATAAATGCTTTTCTTGTTGATGTAAAAAAGTTCGGTTGATGCAGACAGTAAATTGTAACGAAACAGTTGTGTTGCATTTTCAACTTTTGTGAAATAAATACAATCGTCATTTATTCCGGAAGCAAATAAGTGCGCTTCAAAATTTTGGATCAGCAATTTCCAGGTTTTGTATTCATACACACTTCGATGCTCTTTACCCCATGTCATGAAATATTTTCCATTTTCAGCAAAGGTTAAACTATAAGCAAAAAAATCTTTGACATCAACATCTTCTCCTGAATTTATATTTCTTGTCCGCACGGTTTTATATTTTCCGTAAGGCATACCGCTCCACACATACTGGGTTTGATTGTCCGGCAAAAAATCTGCTTCCATGCAACCATCCTTATCTGAAAAAATCTTTTCATAAGTTACGAGATTCCAGAATGCAGTGTTCCAGTTTCCGCTGTTTGTTACGAGCATGGAATCATCTTTTGAAATAAAGAGGGAATGATTTTGTCCGTGCTTCAATGTTTTTACCAATTGCAAAGTATCCAGATTCCAGATGCAGATTTTACCAAGGCAATCGGATGTAATTAATTTATTGCTGTGATGAAAGAATTTAATATCCATCAGTTGCGCATCGCCCTGCGAAAGTACAGTGAGCTTAATCAATTCATCATTTACAATTTTATAAATGTGGATGAGATTGTAGTGATATAATTTTGAAATGGCAGCCACATAACCAAAACTGTTGCACCTGATTTTATCAAACAGATACAACGAATCCACTTCTTTAAATCCCTCATCATGAAATGTTTTAAGCTGCTGAGTGTAAGCAGCAATACTTTCTTCTCGTGTTGCAGGTCTTACTTCAACTTCAGTTTGTTCAGTTCTGTTTCCTGCAGCATTTAATTCATATGAAAGAATTCTGTACGAATTAATCCGTTGTTTATTGGTTGCGGTATACTGCGAAACAATCAACTCGCGATACTGCTTGTTCGATGAATTGAACAGCGTAGTATTTATCAATGGATCTTTTGCGGTTGCCATGATTTTTAATCTCTGAGTCTATTCAAACATCTTAATTCAATTCGCAATAATGATGACATTTAATAAATTTACCTGAAATGATTTTCTATTTCATTCAGGGCTGTTAAAATATCGTGTGTTTTCCTTTCCTGCTTTTGTCAACTGCTATCGAATGTTCATCCAATTGTTCGGCAGTTACCATTCTTTTCAGTATACGAATTCTGATGGAATGAAATATGCTGAGGGCCGGACCAATCAGTATATAAATCATTCCAGCCATGCCCGATTTTTCGTTTGGCAGCAGTAAAGCCACTGCAATAGACAAAGAAGCTATTGACATCATTATAATATTCTGCAGCATTTCTGTTTTCAAATTGAATAATTCCACTTCGCTCAGTTGAAGTTCGCTTCGTTTATTCCACGCGTGCCGGAAAAGTGAAAACAACATCAGATAAACAGCTATGAATCCCGCACTGTAAACAACCATCAATTGCTGCATTTCAATTCCGGATGCAATGCGGTTAATGATTTCGCCATTGTGTTCCACCTGGTTTCCTCCACCCAAAAGAATGGAAAACAAAAACTTGAGTGGATACACATAAAACAATACCACAAAAAGAAGGATCGCATTCAGTACAATCGTTTTGATATCGCGCAAACCGAAGTACCGGAAAAACAGATATTGTTTGTACCAGAATATAACTAAAAATGTGAAGCATACACCAATACCAATCATGCCAATCAT
>JAHEZG010000178.1 GCA_023251195.1 Chitinophagaceae bacterium
GATATTGTTCTATGGGATTGGTATTTCTTTTTGTTTCTGTCGCCGCTATAAATCATCAGCAGAATATTTCGTGCTCTGAATATCGAATTCACATCAACACCGAAAATGGAATTTATTTTCTCGATGAAAACGATGTGAACCAAATTATAAAGGATAATAATTATGCTTCGCGAAAAGGAACTGCTGCGGGTGAGATTGATTACAACCGATTGGAAAAAATTATTGAGAACAATCCATTCGCCGAAAAATCTGAAATTGTTTTATCACCATCCGGTGATGTGGATGTATATGTGCAACCACGACTTCCGATATTGAGGATTATTAACAAAAATGGTGTTGGCTTTTACATTGACAAGCAAGGGAAGAAGCTTCCACTCTCTGATAAATTTACCGCACGCGTTGTAGTTGCAACAGGAAATATTTTTGATTCAGGAATGAGCGAAGATTTCTCTGATTCAGCAACTACCAATAAACTTTTTCGATTGGCTACTTTCATTAATTCAGATTCATTACTTAATGCATTAACCGAACAGATTTTTATCACCGACGAAAATGAATTTGAATTGGTTCCGAAAATCGGAAATCACATTATTTTATTTGGAGATATTAATAATCTAAAAGAGAAAACTGAAAAGCTGTTCGCATTTTATCGTGATGGATTAAATCATATCGGTTGGCAACAATACAGCCTGGTGAATTTAAAATTTAAAAACCAGGTGTATGCAACACGAAGAGATGTTGCTGCACCGCAATTAAAGATACTTACGCAGGTTGCTGTGAATGATTCCGGCAAACTGAATTAAACCAAACAAAAAAATGATTGACTCTCAGGAATTCATTGTAGGACTTGACATAGGCACAACTAAAATATGTGTGCTGGTCGGTAGAAAAAATGAACACGGAAAAATTGAAATCGTTGGAATCGGAAAATCGGATTCGCATGGAGTTATGCGGGGCGTGGTTTCAAACATTGACAAAACTGTTGATGCCATTAAGAAAGCAGTGAAGGAGGCGGAAGACAGCAGCGGCGTGGAAATAAAAAATGTGTATGTCGGCATTGCCGGTCAGCACATTCGCAGCATGCAACATCGCGGTCAGGTGTTGCGCGACAATGCAGAAACTGAAATTACCATTGACGAAATAAAAAAGATGATTCAGGATAGTCGGCGGCTTGCAGTACCGGCAGGCGACCGCATTATAGATTCACTTCCGCAGGAATTTATTGTTGATAATGAATTGGGAATTAAAGACCCTGTTGGAATGTGTGGTGCCAAAGTAGAAGCTGACTTTCACATCATCACCGGTCAGGTAAGTGCGATTCAAAATATACGCAAATGTATTGAAAAGGCAGGATTGAATCTGGTTGAAATGTTTTTAGAACCACATGCTTCTTCGTGTGCCGTATTAAGTGAAGATGAAAAGGAAGCTGGAGTTGCATTGGTGGATATTGGTGGAGGAACTTCAGACATCGCGATTTTTCAGGATGGGATTATTCGACACACCTGCGTAATTCCATTTGGCGGAAATATCATTACTGAAGATATAAAGGATGGATGTCAGGTAATGCGCGCGCACGCTGAATTGTTGAAAGTGCGTTTCGGTTCTGCGCTAGAGCAAGAAACACAAGACAATCAGGTGGTAAGTATCCCCGGATTAAGAGGAAAAGACCCTCGTGAAATTTCTGTGCGAAACCTTTCTCGAATTATTCAGGCGCGAATGGAGGAAATGATAGAAATGATTGATGCGGAAATTATGTCGTCGGGATACAAGCATAAATTAATTGCTGGAATTGTGTTAACAGGTGGAGGGTCTTACATGAAACACTTGGTTCAGTTGGTACAGTTTAAAACCGGAATGGATGCACGGATTGGTTTGCCAACCGAACATTTAGCATCAGTAAAAGTTGACCAATTAAAACATCCGATGTTTTCAACCGGTGTTGGTTTGATATTAAAGGGCATTGAAGATTGGGAGGAGAAAGACAGGGAACTTGCTGTTCAAACCGAAAAAAGAAAGGAAGAAATACTTGCACAACCTCAACCACAAAAAATTGAAATTCCGGTAATGGAAGAAGAAGAACCGGAAGAAAAAAAACCACGCAAAAGTATTTTTAACGGATTACTGAAAAGTGTGAAAGAAATTTTCAGTGAAGAAGTAGATGAAAATTTCGGCGGGAAAAATTAAAGAGTGAACAGTAATCAATAATCAGAGAACTGAAATCTATTAACAATAACGAATAACAATCAACTAATAATTAAATAAAATATGAGCATACAATTCGATGTACCAACTACAAAAACTTCTATCATCAAAGTAATTGGTGTGGGAGGTGGTGGCGGCAATGCCGTGAATCACATGTTCCGTCAGGGAATAGTAGGAGTTAATTTTGTGGTGTGCAACACCGATCAGCAGGCGCTCGACCTGAGTCCTGTTCCTTTTAAAATTCAATTGGGAAATAATATTTCGCAAGGCAGAGGTGCTGGCATGAATCCAGAAGTGGGCAAGCGAGCAACCATTGAGGCACTGGATGAAGTAATGAAAGTGTTGGAAGACAACACCAAAATGGTTTTCATCACCGCAGGAATGGGAAAAGGAACCGGCACCGGTGGTGCTCCAGTTATTGCAAAAGCCGCAAGAGAATTAGGAATTCTCACTGTGGGATTGGTAACCACTCCATTTGGTGCGGAAGGCCCTCGCCGATTAACGCAGGCGATGGATGGTATTAAAGAATTAAAAAATTATGTTGATACCATTTTAGTAATCAGCAACGATAAACTGCGTGAGGTTTACGGAAACTTAAAATTGGGGGAAGCATTTTCGCATGCAGATAATATACTGGCGAATGCTGCAAGAAGCATTGCAGAAATTATTACCATCCCTGGTTATGTGAATGTTGATTTTGAAGATGTGAATACTGTTATGCGCGACAGCGGAGTTGCCATTATGGGAACAGCAAGTGCTGAAGGTGAAAATCGTGCAGAGATTGCAATTGAAGCAGCGCTTAATTCACCATTGCTAAATGACAATCAAATTAAGGGTGCGAAAAATATTTTGTTGAATGTGACTTCGGGCGACGAAGAAGTTACACTCGATGAAATCAGCAGTATTACAGAATTCATTCAACAGCAGGCGGGATATGATTCCAATATCATTTGGGGAAATTGTTATAATGCAGCATTGGGAAATAAAATAAGTGTGACAGTAATTGCCACCGGATTTGAATCACAGGATTTCGGAAGAAAAGAACAAGGAAGCCGTATTGAAAAATTATTGCTCGAAGGAAAAAATACTCCGCAGGCATTGGATGGAAATATCAGAGAAATAAACAGACCACCAATACATGTAAAACCTGCTGCTGAAACAGAACAGGAAAATGAAATTGAATTGACTCCGAATATTACTGCCAATGTTATTGTAGAACCCGGTATGGCTTCAGCAGAAAACCTGGAAGGTCAAATGCATTTGATTACCAAGGAAATCAAAGCAGAAAATAATTTGATTGACGACAGCGGACTTTCGCACGACGAAAAAATGCGCCGCATTCAAAAACTTCGTGGTCTCAGCATGAAGAATGGCGAAGCACTTTCAGAATTGGAAAAGGAACCGGCATATAAAAGAAGAAACCTGAACCTGAAAGACATACCGCACAGTTCTGAGTCAAACATCAGTACATTGTACCTGAGCGAAAGCCCGGATGGAAAACATGAATTGAAAAAGAACAATTCTTTTCTTCATGGTCACGATAAAGTTGATTGAGCGAGCTGTTAGCTTTTAGCTATTTGCGGTTAGCCGCTGTATTCTTAAAAGCTAAAAACTAATAGCTAAATGCTAACAACTAAAAGAGAACCCAGTAAGTGGGTTTTGGTTTGGTAAGTCCCGACATGCTGCGAAGCCTGCGGGACTTTTTTATTTTGTATTATAGTAGGAAACAAAACAGAGCTAATCAGAGTTTGAAACTTTTTTGAATAATGCCACCTCCCACCAAATCATTGTTTTCATAAAATACTGCCGATTGCCCGGGAGCTATACCTTTTACTTCCTTAATAAATTCTGCTCTGATATTTTTTCCTTCTGAAAAAACAGAAGCAGGTGTGCCGCTGTCTTTATACCTGATTTTTGTATTTAATACCATTCCATCTTCTATAGAATTATATTTTACCAAATTTATTCCCCCTACCAACATACATGTTCGGTTGAGTTCTTCCTCTTCCCCAAGAATAACTGTATTGGTTTCGGGATTGATATCAGTCACGAACATCGGTTTACCCAAGGCAATGTTTAATCCTTTCCGTTGCCCGATTGTGTAAAACGGATATCCTTCATGCTGGCCAACTATTGTTCCATCTGTTAAAACAAAATTTCCACCTTTAACTTTTTCTTCCAATCCTTCAACTCTGCGTTTTAAAAATCCTCGGTAATCATTATCTGGAATAAAACAGATTTCATAACTCTCACTTTTTTTGGCCAATTCCTTATATCCCAAGTCCTCGCACATTTGCCTGATTTCAGTTTTTTTAAATCCGCCCAATGGAAAACGGGTAATATTTAAAACCGGTTGCGATAAACCCCACAAAACATAAGATTGATCTTTCCAATCATCTTTTCCTTTCGAAACAATCCATCGTTCATTTTCATTTCTTAATTGAGCATAGTGTCCGGTTGCAATAAATTCACATCCGAGCATTTTTGCTCGCTTCAGTAATGCATTCCATTTTATGTGTGTGTTACAAAGCACGCAAGGATTTGGTGTTCTGCCAGCCAGGTATTCATCTACAAAATTTTCAATTACGGCATCGCCGAATTCCTCGCGAATATCAATGATAAAATGGGGGAATCCCATATCAACAGCAACTGCCCTTGCATCGTTTATACTGTCGAGATTGCAGCAACCGGTTTCTTTTTTACTGCCGCCGCTTGATGCATAGTCCCAGGTTTTCATGGTCATGCCAATTACTTCATAACCTTCATTATGAAGCATAATTGCAGCAACTGTGCTATCAATTCCACCGCTCATTGCCACTAATATTTTTCCGTGCTTGCTCATTGTAAAATGCTAAAGTATAATATGAAACTATGAGTGTTGCAATTCAATATTTTTTTATAAAAAAAAAGAGGAAATCTTTAAAGATTTCCTCTTTTAAAATCAAAGTCTTGATTTATCTATTGTGCAATAATTACTTTTTGAGTTAACGATTGCTCACTTGTTTTAACAGTAACAAAATAAATTCCTTCTGTCAAATCAGAAGCATCTATTTTCATGGTTCTGTTTAAAGTGATATTAGAAAATGATTTAACAGTTTGCCCTAACAAATTTACCATAGTAATACTTCCCTTTAAAGCAGTAAAACCATTCAGATTAAGGCAAATTATATCTGAAGTTGGATTAGGATAAATGTTAACCGATTGAACATTTTGATCAATTGTTTTTACACCATCAAAATTATTTAACCCAAAAGAATTAAATACAATGTCATTTGGCTGAACAGCATCGGCAGTGCCCTGCGAATTATCCAATGAGGTGCTTGGGTCGCCATCTCTCATCCACATTACATCAACTTTACCATTGCGAGTATATTTTGATGCTGATGGAAATGCATTTTCTGTATAAGTGGTGGCAGTGTTTGTTAAGTTTGATTGGGTGCTCCAGGTGAGTCCATTATCTGTTGAATAGGTACCAAACAAATCGCGGAATGATTGAGCCGATGCATTTGTAGGATCGCCAAACAAATCAGTGTTTTCTATTGGTGCAGTGAAAACACAAAAAATTATATTGTTGGTAGTATCCATTGCAACTGTTGCCATTGAAGCCAGGCTGCAACCATAGTTTGGTAAATCAGCACCGATTCCGGCTAATGATGAATCTCCATCCATATCAGGTGCGCGACCAATTATTTGAAATGAATCAGCACCAAAACTTTCGTTCCAATACATTAATGCATTCCATCCAGGATAATAATTCCAGCCAGAGCCGGTTGCCTGGGTAGTATCAGTATCAATTACCCGTGTATAACCAAACCATGTGTGAACCAGGTTGTTGTTGTCAATGATAATGGCATAAGAACCATCTGATGTTTCAAGTGTATCAACTATTCCATCCATGTTAACATCTGTAATCTGGTATCCATCCATTCCGCACAAAGCAAAATTCCAAATTGTTGATCTGGTCCAATTCGATCCATCATCGGTTGATTTCCATAAATAAACACTATTGCTGCTTCCGCCTGCAATGACTGCGACTGTGTGGTTTCTTGCATCAATAGCATAACTTTCAGCTGACATAATATTGAAACAATTGGCAGTATCAATTTGTGGAAGAACCATGTTTTGAATGTCCCAGCTTACGCCACCGTTGCTGCTTCGTGAATATTGCATGTAATTATTTGCAGGGGCTTTATTGTCGGAGCCAATAACATGTATGTAATTATTCCAGGCGGTCGCATGTGGCCACATTACTTCTAATCCGGATGGAACCGTTTCAGTCCATGCGCCGGTTCCTGCAACAGGGCGGTTCAAAATATCAAGCAATGTATCAACAGGAACATGGCTGAAATTCCATTCTGAACCATTGCCAAGAATTACATTGGCTGGAAATCCTGCTCTGATACTTTCAATCCGAACAGTTGGAATAGGTCCCCAGCTGCTTCCGTCAAAGAAGTTTGTGAATGTTCCGCGATCAGGCCAAGGATTTGAAGCAGTAACGGCGCCAATCCAGGTTGAACCGGTCCAACTTGCTGAAAGTTTACCGCTTGCACCAGGGAATAACCGCTGATTTGAAGGCAAATTATCGTAAGTAGTATTCCCAATTACTATCTCACCAGATCTTGTTTTGGCTGGTGTAGTGTTAAAGTTTAAAAATGAACCGGTAGAAGGGCCGGTTTGATTACTGCAATTATCTTGTCCCTTTGCAAATGGAACTGATTTTAAATTTGCAGAAGGCATTTTGCTGATGGTAAGAGAAGATTGAGAAAAACTACTCAAACTGAAAAGCGAAAAAAATGTAAGAAGGAAAAAATTTTTCATTTAGTATTTTTTTATTAGGCGGTAAATCTAAAAATTTAAATGAACTGATAGCAATTGCATAAAATATTTTTAATCGAATAAAAAGGGTTATTAAAACACACTAACCTCAATTATTAAAATGAAAAAATCAATTGTGAATACAAATCAATTCCGGTGCTGTTTTTTGGAAATACGAGAGATAAAACCTGTCCGGAACCAAGCAGGTAACTGAAGTTTTTAAACAAGGTTCCTTCAATATTTAAACCCATGTTAAATGCCTGCATACCACCGTAAGAAATTGTCAGTGCAGGGTAAAAATTTTTTAAATTGAAAGTTGATGAAGCATAAAACATCGGATAGTTATCATATTGCGGCAGGAAACTAAAACCTGCATTCAAATCAATTTTATTATCATAAACCATACGGTTCCAAACGAAAGTGAAACGCAAAGGAAGATTGAGGTTGAAAGCATACTTACTTTGGTTAACCCCCAGATAATTTAAAATGGTATCAGTATTTATGTTGCTGATTTCCGCACCTGAATTGGATAAAATATTTTCCAGCTCAACTCCTTCAAATTGAACCGTTGTATCCATTCCATAAAACAATGATTTTTTATTCCAGTAAATAAAGCCTGCGTCGTTAATTGAAAACATCAATTGCGATTTGCCGGCCTGGAAGGCTATGCATACATCAGCTGATATTCCATTGCCGTTAAAAGCAAATGAGCCGTTGTTGGATGTGTCATTAGTTTGATAAATGAATTGCGATTGCAACCATAAGTATTCGCCCATGGGAGCAGTATATAATTTGGTTTTTCCTGTGTTAAATAAATTCACATGATAACCTTGAAGATAGCTGACTGATGCATTGATTTGCCAACTTGAATCCAGACCACCTGTTTTACTCGAAAAAATAAAACGAAGGCGGTGAAAATCCTGATTGATTATTCCACTGCCTTGAAAATAAGCGGTGTCATTTTCAAACTGCGCATTGCCAAAAAAACCAAATTGAATAAATCTTT
>JAHEZG010000179.1 GCA_023251195.1 Chitinophagaceae bacterium
AAATAATTTTTTAAGAAATAAACTTGAAGAGTTACAATTACCGATTGCTGTTTATACTGAACTAAGTCGCGATGAAACAAACATAGATTGGGATAAATCATCAATGGATCACTTTTCTTTTTTTTATGATTATGAAAATTGGGAGCCAAAAGTTTCTTCGTGGCTTAGTCAATCACAATTAAACACAACTGAAAATTTAATTATTACCTATGGATGGAAAGAGCCTGTCATAAAAATTAAGACTTCATTATTTATAAATGAATGGGAGGAGTTTATAAGAAGCACAAAGTTTGAAACATGTATTTTTTCTGAAGACTATAAATTAATAATGGAGGCATCACGAGATTATGTGTTACACAGTAATTTTATAATTAAGATTGAAAAATAAAATTGTTAATGGGATTGAAGAAAATCCGCGAAAACTTTTGATCCGTTTAATCAGTGATTCTCCTTCAAACCAACAAAACATCAATCGGAACTTTATTATGTTTGATGGGAAGATGAATTTGAAATGATTGCGACTTTAATTCTTTTAACACAATTACAATTTATATCAGTCCAATCTCATGTGCCTTTTATTATTGATTCAACTAACTCTTGTATTTTCCCTTTATCAAAAGCAAATGAATGGAGAGTTTCCGGAGTTCCTGTTAAATCTGCAAATCTTTCAGCCGAAGAATTAGAATTAATATCTTCTCTATTACAAAGCTCAATGACACTTTATCGTGAGGAATTTTATGATAGGAAGTCACCTGATTATAATGAAATGATTAACTTCAATTTTGACAGTTATATAAATAGTATTCTTTCAAAATATTCTTATCAATTAGTACCATTTATAGATGTTTATGGTAATAAGCAAGTATGGATTAATTGTGTTTATAACGGTAGTTATCAAGATTGGCTTTATAACGGAATACCTTGGATTAATGATGGAGGAGACCTTTATTTTAATTTCATGATAGACTTATCGAAGAGTTCATTTTATAATTTTCGAATTAATGGTGGTGCTTAATTTCATTTCATCACTGAAAATTTTACTTTCCAAAATTTCTCGAATCTTTCCAGATTAATTTTTCATCAGTTCGTGTCTGAAAAAAATCGGAGCACTTTCCATCTCCTTTTCCCGTGATTCCTCCATCGGGATGGCAGATTAAATTTCCTGCATCATCAAACAACTGACTTGGAATATCGCAGCAAGGTGCAATAATGAAGTAAACTGTTTTTCCATTGTAGGAATAAGAAAAAATACTTCGCGGCGGGTCGGTAACCGGGTTCTGTGTAAATGTTACAATCTTATCTTTTATAAAACCCGGCAATTCGGTTGACGAACTTTTTTGTGTGGTTTTACAAGCACAAAAAATCACCAGCAGCGAAACGAAAATGTATTTCATAAAACAAATGTAATGTTGTTAGTATTGATAAAACCACATAGAGACATAGCTATGTTTCTATGTGGTTCAATTTTAAATTCAAAGTTTCACAATAGAAAATGAACAAGTTCATTTTGGTTTTAATTTTTTATTGAAACTTGTTTCAATTACTATGTCTTACTCTGATTGTTAAAACCACATAGAGACATAGTTGTTCTATGATTCTATGTGGTTTAATTTTTTTTTCACTTTTCACTTTTCACTTTTCACTATTCACTGTTCACTGTTTACTGTTTACTGTTCACCATTCACTCTTCACTAAAAAAAGAAGGGCTGTCCTCCCTCAAGAACAGCCCGACGATCACCCATTAAATAACCAACCTTAGTAACCAATAAATTCTTGTAAACTGCTGATGCTTGAACTGAAACTGAAGGCATCATTCACCATCCAGTAATTCTGCTGATCCACCACATGACTGTAAGCCATTTTAGCGAACTCTAATTTTGTGGACTCGAAATCGAACAGGTTCATGATTCCGGCAACCTGCTGAGTGGTGAAGTAATTATTGCGCATTGCCATTTGTGCCACTTCTGATTTTGAACTATCGAACCATTTATCGGCAATGCATTGTTTCAAAGCGCAGTACGAAGATTCATCCATCGCATAAGGTCCGTAGTTGTAGGCAGGAGTGTTACAGTTATCGTCGTGATAATAATTGCTGTTGTAAGAAGTATTGTAAGAACTGTTACAGCTTGGTGCCGGCTTCACTATTGCAACCGGTCTTGAATATATATTCACCACTCTTTTTATTCTCAACTGATTGAACTCATCAATCATTGCAAAAATTTCTTCGTTTGGTTTCAGATTCACAAAACCGCTGTAAGCAAGGTGCGCGAAGCGAGAATAATTGTATCCGTAATTTTCGCGGGTGAAAACTTTTACCTGATGACGACCGGGTGTGATTCCTGAAAGATGAAATTCATTCACTGCATTCGGATACTGAATTCCATCGAGCATTACAGTGATGAGGTCATTGTCGTGGTTGCAGATGTTAATGGCGGAAGTGTAGTAATCCGCTTTTGCACTCACACTCAGTGCAACCAACAAAACGATTTGTAAAATTTTCTTTTTCATAAAATTGTTTTTAGCGATTAACAATACCACCCATTAGCCAAGTGCTGTGCCAAAATCCAGAATACATAACCGTCCCGTCGGATACAACGGGATAAACTCCGGCGCAAAGGCGCAGAGAAATTAAACAAGTAAAAATCTTTGCGTCTCTGCGCCTTTGCGGTAAATATTTATTTTGTTCATCGCAATTTGAATCAATCCATTTAATTTGCTGTCCCTAAAAAAATGATAAGCGACAGAACGATACGGGAAATAATGGATGTCACACGCGTGGAAGATGTGGTGGGCGATTTCGTCACACTCAAAAAACGCGGGCAGAATTATATTGGCTTGTGTCCGTTTCACAACGAACGCACACCATCGTTCAATGTGTCGCCTGCAAAAAATATTTATAAATGTTTTGGCTGTGGCAAAGCTGGCGATGCCATTACTTTTTTAAAAGAGCACGAACAACTTTCGTATCGCGAATCGCTGGAATTTTTAGCGCGCCGTTACAATATCAAGATTGAAGAAACTGTAGAAGACTCCGAAGCCATTGCGAAAAAGCAAATGGAAGAAGGGTTGTATGTGGTGACCGGTTTCGCGCAACAATATTTTTCGAAACTGTTGTTTGATAGTGATGAAGGAAAAAGTGTCGGGCTCTCGTACTTCCACGAGCGCGGTTATCGCGATAATCTGATTGAAAAATTTCAACTCGGTTATGCGGTGAATGCGTGGGATGCATTTTATAAAACTGCGAAAGAAAAAGGATACAGTGAAAAACTGTTACAGGAAGTCGGATTGATTTCGGAGCGCAAAGAAAATTTCATTGACTTTTTCCGCGGGCGCGTGATTTTTCCGATTCATAATCTTTCGGGAAAAGTGATTGCATTTGCCGGAAGATATTTAAAGAAGGAAGAGAATTCGCCGAAGTACATCAACTCGCCGCAGACTTCTATTTACGATAAGAGCCGCACGCTGTTCGGTTTGTTTCAGGCGCGTAATGCTATTCGTCAGCACGAAGAATGTTTTTTAGTTGAAGGATATACTGATGTGATTTCCATGCACCAGGCAGGAATAGAAAATGTGGTTGCATCAAGCGGAACCTCACTCACCATTGAGCAATCGCGGCTGATGAAACGATTCACTTCGAACATTACTATTCTGTATGATGGCGATGCTGCGGGAATGAAAGCGGCGGTGCGCGGAATGAATATTCTGTTGGATGAAGATTTGAATGTGCGCCTTGTGTTGTTGCCCGAAGGCGAAGACCCGGATTCATTTGTGCAGAAGCATGGCACCACTCCGTTCAGAGAATTTGTGCAGAAGAATGCAACTAATGTGGTTTTGTTCCAGGCAGATTTATTAAACAAAGAAACCGGCAACGATCCGATTCGGAAAGCAGAAGCTATCAGAGAAATTGTCGGCACACTTGCGCATGTGAGCGACCCGATAAAACGGCAATTGTTGTTGCGCGAATGTTCAACCAAAATGTTGGTGGACGAAAGAATATTAATTGCTGAAGTAAATAAACTCAGAAGAAAATCTTTCAGTAAGGAGCAACAACAAAAGCCATCGCTGCCTGAACAAAAAATGCTGAACGAAGCTGCAGAAGAACAAATGCAGTTTACGAAGGAAGTTTTTATTGCCGAGCGCGACCTGATGCGGATTTTATTGGAGTCGGGAAATAAAAAATATAACGACGATTCAAGTATTGCACACTACATCATCAGCAGCATTGCCGAGCATCCGTTCGAACATCCCAATTATCGGGCGTTGATGAATGAAATTATCAATCACATGAACAATGAAAATACTTTTCCGCCTGAAAATTATTTCATGCAGCATCCGAATGAAGAAATGAAACGAACAGTGATTGGTTTGCTCACGCAGAGTTATGAGTTGAGTGAAAACTGGGAGAAGATGCACGAAATATTTGTGACGGAAAAAGAAACCAATTATATAAAAGATGCCGACAGTGCCCTGCGCCGTTACAATCTCCGCATCATTGACCGCATGATTGCCGACAACTCAAAAGAAATGCGCGAAGCAGAAAAATCAGGCAACGAAGAAGAGTTGATGAAGCACCTGCAGGTTCGCAAATCACTGAATGATTTAAGAAAGCAATTGGCTGCGGAAACGAATACGGTGATTGTAAAGTGAGCTTTTAGCCATTAGCTTTTAGTAGTTTGTTATTAGCTGTTAGGTATAGAATGTATTTGCTAATAACTAATAGCTTTAATAACACAATTAGTATCCATCTTATAAAAACTGAAAATCAACTTCAACCAAATTTTTCCTTGCTGATTTTCAAGAAACGATTTTCAAATAATTTTTTTCACCTAAAAAATAATTTCACAAATCGCACCAGTTTCAGTTGAATTATTACCATTGCAGATAATTTATCCGTTAATAAAAGCATGATTCATTGATGGAATGAAATATGGTTGAGGAAGTATCGTTAAAAATGAAAAAACAATATGGACAGAAAACAATTTCTTCAAACATTGGGTATCAGCGCTGCTGCAGTTGTATTTATCAATTCAATTGAAGGTTGTAAAAAACCCGATTTAACTAAAAAAATTGATTTCACAATTGACCTGAGTAGTTCACAATATTCAGACCTTAACACTGCCGGTGGGTATGCTTATTTGAACGGAGTTATCATAGCTAAAACAAGCAACGGAGATTTTATTGCTGTGTCGCAGGCATGTACTCATGAAGGTTGCAATGTTGAATATCAATTAGCGCAAAATGATTTTGTCTGTCCTTGTCATGGTGCAAAATTTAATTCATCAGGTGGTGTAATGAACGGACCGGCAAATACTGCATTGACAAAGTACAATATCTCTCTCTCAGGAACCACACTGAGAATATTTGCTTGATAGGACTGCTGATTGAAAATAATTTTTACACAGTGCCCCAGCATAATATGTAGCCTTGATCTAAAAACTGATATTTCAATTCAAGAGAAATATTCATATCCGGTTTTCTGATTTCAGCGTGTGCAGTTCCTTCTGTTGTTAATTCGGGTAACTGCACGAACAAATCATTCTGAAACGATACTTCTCCTTTCGCATATAATTTAAAGAGTGCCTCCTTTGCGCACCAGATAAAAAGATTTTGTTCGTTGCTGAAAACACGATTTTGTTTTTCTACTGCTGAAATATACTTGTGTGCAATAACTGTTACATCGCGGTATTCGGGTTCAATATCTACTCCGACTTTTTTGTTTTCACTCATGATTACTGCGCAAACATCATCGGTGTGCGAAATGGAAATTTCTTTTTTGTGACTGAACAATTCCGGTTTCCCTCGTTGCTTGTAATTGCTGTCAATAAATAAATCAGTTTTCAGCAACACACGAATGAGATGGCGCGAAGCCAGCCACTGCAATCTTTTATTCGGTGCTTTTATGTTTTGCAAAAATATTTTTTCCTCTTCACTCAACTGCAACCGCGATTCGAAAAAGGAATCGTCTTCATCAATCTTCCATGCGGCTAATTCATATTCTTCTTTCTGTAAATGAAAAATGAGCGGCATGGTTGTGAATCTTAAAAAGTGAATTGTGAATGCGAAGCAAAGAAATTTTTCTTTCATTCAAGCAGGGTTACATGAAGTGAACTCAGCGTTGATTATGCGCAGGGTTTTGAATACAGTAACCTTGCTGTTACAGAAAATGATCGAGCGAATTTTTCTATCAGTTTATTTCTTTAGTGGAATATTTTATTGTTTAGTGAACCAATCAAACATTTGATTTTGTATAGCTTGTTCACTGGTTGTATCATTCAATATGTTTTCGTAAGTCATATTTTTTATTTCAATGCAATATTGTATAAGCAGTCTGTTTACAAAATATTCTGTTGGCGAAATGGTACTGTCAGCAAACGAAATTCCCCATTCGATTTTGTCTTTTTCCATAGAACGATTAAGCTTTTCAATGTTTTTTACAAGGTCAATCTGATCAGCATTTCTTCTTGCAACATATTCCGGATAACCTTCCCATTTCCATTTTGGATGATGTGCAACAGGATTCGAATTCCAGAAACCAACTTTATGAAACACCAAGCAATGGGTTGCTTCGTGCGCAAGCAGTTGAGTTAAATTCCATTTGTAATTATTCACTTCAACATAGTTGTCTTTAAAATTTGCTTCTCCACAAATGGCGATTTTGTTCGAAGTAAATCCAAGGGCGAATGCATTTCCCAGAAAAATTTCGAGCAGCGATGGATAGAAGGAACCATCATTCAAACAAATATCAAATTTCAAATTTGAATCATACAGTTCACTTGATTTTAAAATTTCATCAGCATCGTTCAGCCGCATTTTCAAATGTTCATCTATCGGTTGATTGTGATACACTGTAAATTTTCCAATCATAGTTTTGTTGGCATAGAGTAATGTTGGATTTAATACTACACCAACTAAAATTCCCAATAGCAAAATTGCAATGGCTGCAATTCGTAATGCCCATTTTAAAATTATTATTTTCATACTGCTTTTTTGTCTTCAGGCTGTGATAACGGCAATTCAGTTAAAATATTTTTGGGGGCTGGATTTATTTTAAAGTGCCGGAGAAATAGAAGAAAAAATTTTCAACTTAACAATCCGATGGCAATTGCCATTGCAATTAAAATCAACAGGGTATTGAAACTTTTACTCCATTGTTTCTTCGCCAACAAAAAAAGCATGGACGCCACAAGCCAGATAACTGCAATAGAAAATAATGTGAATCCAATAACCTGAATGAATGGTACTTCAATAAAAATGCTGAGAAGAAATAAAGGAAATACTACTATTGAAAAACGAACCGGCTTTAACCAATCTTTAAAAGGATAATCGATAATATTTTTTAGCGTCATTTTTAATTAGATGCTACATTGAGTATTTCGAATTGCAAAAACAAATGAACCAATGAACTAATGAACTGCAACTCCACCCGGCACATGCTCCAGCATATCCTTGGTCATTGCATCCAAATCGAAATTGTGTTTCCACCCCCAGTCTTTTCTGGCTACTGAGTCATCAATACTTTCGGGCCAGCTCTCGGCAATCTTCTGACGGAAATCAGGCGCATAAGAAATTTCAAATTCAGGAATCACTTTTATAATACTCTCCGCCACTTCCTTCGGATTAAAACTCATCGAAGAAATATTATAAGAGCTGCGCACTTTTATTTTTTCAATCGGTGCCTCCATCAATTCAATGGTTCCGCGAATGGCATCGGGCATGTACATCATCGGCAAACGGGTTTCAGCCGCGAGAAAACTGGTGTACTTCCCTTTCTTCTTCGCTTCGAAATAAATATCAATCGCATAATCAGTAGTGCCACCACCACCCGGAGTTTTGTAACTGATTAATCCCGGATAGCGAACACTGCGCACATCCAGATTTTTTTTCTGCCAGTAATAATCGCACCAGCGCTCACCTGCTTGCTTACTGATTCCGTAAATGGTGTTTGGTTCCATCACCGTCCACTGCGGTGTGTTTTTCATTGGTGTAGTAGGACCGAAAACCGCAATCGTACTTGGCCAG
>JAHEZG010000180.1 GCA_023251195.1 Chitinophagaceae bacterium
AATCCAGACCACCTGTTTTACTCGAAAAAATAAAACGAAGGCGGTGAAAATCCTGATTGATTATTCCACTGCCTTGAAAATAAGCGGTGTCATTTTCAAACTGCGCATTGCCAAAAAAAACCAAATTGAATAAATCTTTACGATAGTTGAGAATTGAAATGGACTCATCGCTAACCGCCATTCCAAACGATTTTTTATTCATCCGGGTACAAAATCCTACTCCATATTTATAACCTGCTTCAGCACCATTTAGGTTGCGAAGTTTAATGGCCGCATACTCTTTTACTTTGTTGTCTAGGAATTTGCTAAATAAAATATTTTTCGAAAATGAAAATGGAAGAGAGTTGCTCTTGAAATAAGCATGACCTTGTAAAAAAACGGTGGTGATACCTGAAGCGTGTTTTAGTGAAAAATGATTCACAGGCCCAAGCCAGTACAAACCATCAAACGAATTTTTAAGATGTGCAACTTCACTCGGAACAGTGGATGAATCTGATTGTGCATTTGCAGTGAAGAGTGGAATTTGAAGAACGAAGAATAAAAAAAGAACATTAAATAAAATAATTTTCATTTTAAAAATCATTGGCCAACGAGGTAGGTGAATCTTCCGGTGAGTTTAACTGAAAGATTATAGGTACTGTAAATCTTAGTATAAATTCCGCAAGGGGTAATTGACTTGGTATCGAACACCGCACGCACCACTGCTTTTTTTGCGTTGCGTATCCGATCCATTTTATTTGCATCGGCTTGCACTTGTAAAGTTGAGCGCAATACTTCTGAAACTTTACAATTACTATTTAAAGGCGCAGCTGAAATTGTATGTGGCGCAACAATTAAACTATCTAAAAATCCTCCCCACTCATCATACAAATACAATTGCAAACTAGCCTGCAATGGAAATCCATTATCGGCAAAAACAGTGAACACTCCATCTTTAATTGCATCCAAACCTTTGGCGCTTGCATTGGATAAATCAAAAGCAACGGTATCCTGAAAAACCAAACCTACTGCTTGTATGGAGAGCGGCATGCTAACATTCAAATTCACATTCAACGGACTGTTGTAGTATGCAAAATCATTGTAGTTACTGATGTTTCCATCCGGATTAATAAATAAATCAATTTTGTATTTCATTTTATCGGGCAACACTTCCACTAAATTTTTAATGTTGCTGTTGCTGGTATTTAATAAAAATGAAAGTAATGATGGAGTTAGTGGTGGGTCAGTTGCCCGTGCTAAATTTTGAGGAGAATTTATTAAAGCGTTTGATAACGAAACCGATTGATTCTTTTTTGAATTAACTGCCGTAAGCTCATACAAATTCAATCGTGCATTCACTCCAACTCCGTTTTCAATATCAATTCCAACATTCACATCTTCCAATGAAATACTTCCACTCTGAATATTTTTAAACAAATCGAAATTTACTTCTTCAGGTCCGAGCGTTAAAATCTGTTGGCCTAAAAATCCTTCAATGTATTCGGGCACTACATCCACCAATCCGTAATCTATGTATATACTATCAGCAAATGAAAGTGTTTGTACCTGCCCTGTTGAATCAATGGATGCAGCTATATGATTGACGAATGAATTGTAAGAAATGTGATTTAATCCAGTTAAGTCTAATCGGTATCCGGCCAAATCATATTCCTGCGTGAGTGAACTTAAACCACCAACAGGCGCCGGAGGTAAATCGGTTGTTAAATTTATTGAACCTCCGAACTGATCAGTTGCTCCAGGAAAACCATAATTGAAATGAACCAGTTGCTTGATGGCGCTATGAACGGTCATTTGTAATTTTCCACTGTGAACATTAATGAATTTCAGTTTTGCTCCGCCACTCAAATTATAAATTGTTTCCTGATCCTGATTGATAATATCCTGCGATGGAAATACTGCGGTGGCCGATGTCACAACCATTTCAGTTACCTGCATGGTCATTTGTAAAGCATCTGTTGTGTCAATCAAAACCGCCGTTGCGCTTCCTGGACTGTCAAGATCTATAATTTTAAAAACCAAAGTTCCTTCAACGGTTTTACCACTCAAGTCAACCCTTTTTGTTGAGGTGGTTCCGGAATTAATATTGGTGAAAAAAGTATCTGCTACAATAGTTCCGCTTATCTTATTTTTTATTTGAAACCGAATGTTGCTGATATCGATAGGGAAACCATTGTAAATCGTGATGTCTAAAAACCCGTGTTCTAATGTTGCAGTTTGAAAAAACTGAGTGGCATTCACATCATTATCGCCCGACGATTGATTTGTAATTGGAGGAATAGTAGCCAAAGTTCCATTGCTCGAAATTATAAACTGACCTTGCGGCCCCATTTGTTGCGCAGCTTGTCCAAGCGAAAGATTATAAATAATCGCCTGATTTGCCAATGCAAGATTTGTTAAGTTGTATGTTCCTTTTATTATAGTATCCGGAATTTGAAATGCACCATCACCGGGTTTTAAACTGTACAAAGTACTTTCATATATTAACTGCAAACTGCTATCGCTGTTTGATTGAATAATAGTATCGCCAACAATATTTCCAAGATTCAGATTTGATTTAAGAATCGGTACCAGCATTGATGTTTCCCATGATGGTTTTAATTCAATATTTTTTTTGCATGAAATAAAAACAATCAACAGCAGGAGCGTTGCAAATAAAAAAATAGATTTTGTAATCTTTAACATTCAGAAGTTAAACTGTTCGGTGGTGAATTTAGAACAAAACAATTGCGATGATAAAAAATATTATAGAAGTAAATTTTTATTATAAAAATTCACGGCTGTTCATTCGACTTTGTTATTTCGAAATTTGCTTTTCTTTTTTTCAACAACGAAAAATGTTAGGTCTCAATTCATACAACTACAGCAATAATAGTTCACCTTTGTTCGAAACAAAATAATACAAGTAAGAAAACTATGGCGAAATCGCAGGAAACATTCGGTAAGAAAGACAAAGAAAAAAACAAGCGCAAGCAGCGTCAGGAAAAAGCGGAGAAGATGCAGGAGCGTAAAGCCAATGCAACAAAAGGTAAATCGTTGGACGAAATGATGGCGTATGTTGATGAGTACGGAAATATATCTTCCACTCCGCCTGATCCGATGAAGAAAAGAAAAATTTCAGTTGAAGATATTCAGATAGGTGTACCAAAGCAGGAGGCAAGAGAGCAACTGTCAAAAAGAACAGGTATTGTTTCATTTTTCAATACTGAAAAGGGTTTCGGATTTATAAAAGATGTTTCTTCCGACGAAAGTATTTTCGTTCACAACAGTCAGTTGGAATCACCGATAAAAGAAAATGACAAAGTAACTTTTGAAACTGAAAACGGTCCGAAGGGATTGAATGCTATAAAAGTTAAAAAAGTTATTTAACTATATTTTGATTTTAAAATTAACTGATTTCGTTTTGAAGTGTTGAAGTGTTGAATAAAGAATATTTTCTTTTCAACACTTCAAATTCTTAAGACATAGAAAAATTAATATTTCAAGTGCATATTTGGCTGCGATGATTTTAAGCATCTACAATTTCACTTCACTCACTGATAAGTTTCATGGTTTTCTTTCGGCGCATCTATCCGATGGAATTGTATTGGCAACTGAATTAATAGTTACAGGTTTACTCGTTATCACTTTTGTTGCTGTTCTTGCAATGGTGCTAATTTATTTAGAACGAAAAGTTGCGGCATACATGCAATTGCGATTAGGTCCGAACAGAGTTGGAATTTACGGAACAGGACAAGTGGTTGCCGATGTTTTAAAATTGGTTTTGAAAGAAGGAATTACTCCCGATGGTGCTGATAAATTAATGTTCAACCTCGCACCGTATGTGGTGCTGAGTACTTGTATGATGGCGCTCGCTCCTATTGCATTTGGAAATGGCTTGGTGTTGTGGGATTTGAATATTGGTGTATTATATATTACCAGCATTACTTCACTCGGTGTTATCGGAATTTTAATTGCCGGTTGGAGCAGCAACAATAAATATTCAATGCTGGGTGCAATGCGAAGCGGAGCGCAAATAGTGAGTTATGAATTGAGTGCAGGATTATGCATCATCAGTATCGTGGTGCTTTCAGGTAGTATGCAAATCAGCGATATTGTAAATTCTCAGGCTGATGGCTGGTGGATTTTTAAAGGTCACATTCCAGTGATAATTGCTTTTGTGATTTTTATTATTGCTGCAACTGCAGAATTAAATCGTGCGCCATTTGATTTGGCTGAAGCTGAATCAGAACTCACTGCAGGATTCCATACCGAATATTCAGGAATGAAGTTCGCTATGTTTTTTTTAGCAGAATACATCAACATGTTTGTGTTGTGTGCGATGGCTGCAACATTATTTCTTGGAGGATGGATGCCATTTCACATTGGTCACTGGACTGCATTTAATAATGTGATGGATTACATTCCTTCGCCATTGTGGTTTTTTGGAAAAACTTTTTTCATCATCTTCATCATCATGTGGTTCCGCTGGACCTTTCCAAGATTGCGTGTTGACCAGTTGCTTGATTTGGAATGGAAGTACTTGCTGCCGATTTCAATGGTGAATTTGTTGGCGATTGCGTTGATGAATATTTTAGGATGGCATTTTTAACTAGTGAATAGTTAATAGTGAAATAAAAAATAGAGATTAAAAATTAGAAATGAAAAACAGAATCGAAAAAACATCCGCGACTGTTTCCTTCCCCTTAGGGGAAGGATTAAGGATGGGGCTGAAATGACTTTAGGAAACTATTTTGGAAATATTTATAAAGGATTAAAGTCTCTCGCAGCAGGCATGCGTCTGACCGGACTTTACTTCGTGCGCCGTGGTGATTCGTTAACACAGGAGTATCCCGAAAATCGCGAGTCATTAAAATTAGCTGAGCGTTTTCGTGGCGAAGTGGTGATGCCACACAACGAAAGCAATGAACATCGTTGTACAGGTTGCACTGCTTGTGAACTGGCTTGTCCAAATGGTTCAATAAAAATCCTGACCAAGTTTGTAGTGAATGAAGAAGGAAAAAAGAAAAAAGCAATCGACACTTTTGTTTATCATTTAGATACTTGCACCATGTGTAATTTGTGCATTGTCGCGTGTCCGACAGATGCAATTATTATGGCAAATAATTTTGAACACAGCGTTTTCGACAGAACAAAATTGTTAAAGGTTTTAAACAAACCTGAAAGTAAAATAATGACAGGAGTGGAATAGTCAGTAGGCAGTTGACAGTAAGCAGTAGGCAGTTGACAGTAAGTAGTAGGCATTTAATACAGTTTGAGGAAAATTAAATTGAATAATAGAAACAGTACAACCTAAAAGCTAATTGCTAAAACCTAACAGCTAAATAAAAATGAGCGCTTATCAAATCTGGTTTTACATAATTGCATCAATGATTCTTGGCGGAGCATTGCTGGCGGTAACTGCGAGAAAAATATTTCGTGCGGCAATTGCATTGCTTGTTTCGTTAATCGGAATTGCTGCATTGTATTACTGGATGCATTATGAATTCATTGCAGCGGTGCAAACAATTGTATATGTCGGTGGAATTGTGGTGCTGATTATTTTTTCCATTTTCCTCACACACAATCCCGGACATACGATTGAAGAACCTGTCAACATTCGCGAGGCATTTGCTTTCACAGGTTGCTTTGCCGGATTTGCTTTTGTGTTTTCATTGCTCAACAGATATTCGTTTGAACAAACTGGTGATGCATTAAATCATACTATGCAGGTTGCTGATGTTGGTCGCGCGCTTTTAAGTACAGGCAGTGGAAGTTACCTACTTCCTTTTGAAGCGGTCAGTTTGTTATTGCTTGCAGCAATGGTTGGTTGTATTGTTATTGCAATTAAAATCAGAACAAAATGATTGACCAGGTGCCACTCACACATATTCTTTTTCTCAGCACTGCATTGTTCTTCATTGGTGCTTATGGTTTTCTGACAAGAAGAAACATGATTACAATGTTGATGTCAGTGGAATTAATTCTGAACAGCGTGAACATTAATCTCGTTGCATTCAACCGCTACCTGCATCCGGATATTGATGGAGTCATTTTCACTTTATTCATTATCACCATTGCTGCGGCTGAAGCGGCTGTTGCCATTGCAATAATTATTTCGCTCTACAGAAAAATAAATTCCATTGATCCTGAACAAGCTGATGAACTAAAATTTTAAACGGAAAGAAAAATGTTGAATGCATCCACACTCTTATTGATTCCGCTTCTTCCGCTGTTCTCATTCCTGTTCATTACATTCTTCGGAAAGAAATACCTGCCAACTTTATCAGGCACAATTTCAGTTTTGGTTTTAACCGCTTCTGCATTTTTATCATTGGCAGTTGCTTACAATTATTTTTTTGTTGTTGGAATGACCAACGGAATTTATCAGGCAATCATTCCAATGAAATTAGAGTGGCTGCGTTTTTCTCCCGGAGTAAGTATTGACATGGGAATTATTCTCGACCCGATTAGTGTGATGATGTTAGTGGTTGTTACTTTCATTTCACTGATGGTGCACATTTATAGTTTGGGCTACATGAAGGGCGAAGAACGATTTGCAGTGTATTATTCCTTCCTCGATTTATTTACTTTTTCCATGCTTGGATTGGTGATAGCAACTAATCTTTTTCAAATGTATTTTTTCTGGGAACTGGTTGGTGTATCTTCCTACTTACTCATCGGATATTATTTTACAAAACCATCAGCAGTTGCAGCAGCAAAAAAAGCGTTCATCGTTACGCGCTTTGCCGATTTAGGTTTTCTCATTGGCATTTTAATTCTTTCGTTTCATGCCGGCACACTTGATATTCAAACTCTCATTGCACGACTCACTACAAGTGACACTACATTTTATGCATCTGCAACCTTCACCGGTTTCATGGGAGTGAGTTCGCTCACTTGGGGAATAGCGCTTGTGTTTATAGGTGGCGCCGGAAAGTCTGCAATGTTTCCGTTGCACATCTGGTTGCCTGATGCAATGGAAGGTCCAACTCCCGTTTCCGCTCTCATACATGCGGCAACAATGGTGGTGGCAGGTGTATATTTAGTTGCAAGGTTATTCCCTGTTTATGCAATCTCCTCTCCGCATCTTTTAGAAATCATTGGTTACATCGGAATTATTTCTTCTGCACTCGCTGCAATAATTGCTTGCACACAAACTGATATTAAGCGCGTGCTTGCTTACTCCACCATTTCGCAAATCGGTTACATGTTGGCAGCACTCGGTGTTTCGCAGTATGGTGGTTTGAATGGCGAAGGTTTCAGTGCTTCCATGTTTCATTTATTTACACATGCATTTTTTAAAGCGCTTTTGTTTTTGTGCGCAGGTTCTGTCATTCATTATGTACACAGTAACGAAGTAAAAGACATGGGTGGTCTCCGAAAGAAAATGCCAATCACACATTTGTGTTTTCTGTTGGCGTGTTTAGCCATTGCAGGTATTCCACCACTCTCCGGATTTTTCAGTAAGGAAGAAATTTTGGCTGCTGCATTCGCACACAACCAAACAATTTTTTACTTCGCTTGGTTAACTGCCGGTCTTACTTCTTTCTACATGTTCCGTTTGTACTTTCTCACTTTCTGGAATAAAGATTATGTGAATCATCACGATGCACACGAACATCACAGCGAAGGTTCATGGAATATGAAATTGCCTTTACTTATTCTCATGCTTGGTGCAGTGGGTGCAGGGTTTGTTCCGTTTCATAATTTAATTACGAGTGATGGTGAGCAGTATGAAAATGAATTTCATTTGAACATTACATTAATGGCTGTTGGGTTATCCCTCTTCGCAATAATCATTGCGACCATTTTTTATCGGAAGAAAAATAATCTGCCCGATAAAATTTCAGGCAGCATTTCTCAACTCTACAATTTTGCTTATCATAAATTTTATTTTGATGAACTGTATCAGTTCATTTCACAGAAAGTTTTGTTCAATGTGGTTGGAGCTTTCAGTTCTTGGTTTAATAAAAACATTGTGAATGGCGCTGTGAACACCACTGCATTTATAACCGAAGCATTTTCCGAAACCATAAAA
>JAHEZG010000181.1 GCA_023251195.1 Chitinophagaceae bacterium
GCATGGATATAAAAAGCGGGCCGACTCCTGCCGGAATATTGCCTCCCCCTAAAAATGTAAAAGCTAAATCAGGTATTAACGATGGCGAGATTAAAGCATCGTGGAAAGGAGTGAAGAAGCGCCAGATTTATAAAGTGTATGTGGCTCCTGATTTTGGCACCGACACGACTTATAAATTTTATGACGACACCGGTAAACTTGGAATGGTGATAGCTGGCTTGGAGAGTGGAAAGAAATACCGCATTCGTGTCACCACTAAATCAGCAGCAGGCGAAGGAACACCGAGCGATCCTGCTATTTGTGCGGCGCAGTAATTTCGCAAGTGTAACAGTTGTTAAAAAGCTCCCCGATTTTGTCGGGGAGCTTTTTTGTTTTTATTGTCTTATTGTTATAGGCAGCCAAGCTTTCACCACGAAACTGCCTATTTCAAATTATTCAGTCGGCAGATAAAGTTTCGCTGTTCCTTTTTTCATTGAAAGTGTATCTGCATGTCCCATTTTCTTTTTGTCCGATGTAATCAAATGTATATGCACAAAAGTGTCGTGATGTGTAAACACTCCCTGATGTTCGGTTGAAAAGAAACCAACGAGTTCTGAATTTTCATTCGTGAAGTGATAGGACTTTTGATTCTTGTGAGCGTCTTCGGGCGAATGAACTTCTGTTCCAGTCGGCAAGTTGACAATATGTATTTCGCAACTTTCAATTGTTGCGGTTAACCGAAAGGCAAAAGGTCTTGAATGATGCTTTGTTGTTTCGACAAGAAATGATTCAAGTTGTGGAATTGTTTGAACACTGTCGGGCAAAGAAACTTCTTTCCAATCCGAAACATTTTCGGAAACAAAGAATGGCGCTTTTACTTTATAAGTTTCTTCCATTGCAATTGAACCGTCAGAGGCAACTCTTGATACATACGATTTCCCATCAACAATCAGAATTTCACCTTTCAAATATTCAAGAGGCGCAAGTCCGTATAAATGTTGCCTATTTGAAATAGTATCCAAGTCAATTGTTCCAAACAATTCTCCTTTGTGCATTATATTCATCATCGCACCAACAATTTTTACATTGCTTGCAGATGCTTTGGAATTATTTTTCACTTCAACCTTTACGAGATTCATTCCGCAAACTGGACACCTTTCAGCTTGAGCATAAGTTTTTTCGCCCTCGCATTTCATCGGACATTGATATTGGTCGGCAGGGTTCCCCGATGTAGGATTTGCCGTGCTGTTGCAACTGATTAAAGCAATTGCAAAAACAAATGCTGTGAGATAATTTATTATATTTTTCATTTTATTTTATTTTATTTTATTTTAATTGTTTAATTATTTTTTTTTGAAATGTTCAGACAGCAATACATTCTTCAATCAAAAGCAAAAAATTAAATTGCCAATGATGCTGAGTAATGAAATGCTAAACTTGAATTAAAAGTAGAAATAATTAAACAGCTTTCGGGGATGCCAAACCGATGTAAGTGCAGTTGAGAAACAAGATTCAACAAATAATATGAAATGAGTTTTGCTGATTACGGGCTTACAAGGCAAACTGGCTGAAAATGGAATAATAACTTGCATTTTAGTGCAACCGAAAAAGGTGTGCATTGCTCCTTGTTGCAACCGTTATCTTTTTTCTCGGATTTATTTTCGTAGGACTTTGCATAAGGGCAGCAAGTTTTTCGGCAATGCTCTATCTTGTCTGACACTATCAGATTTACGAAAGTCGGCAGGATTGTCAAAAACAAAATATAAATACCAAATGTTGCTGCGAATGATTTCATTTCAGGTTCAATTATACAATTCAATTTTTTTTCGTCAGTTTCTTATCAGAATGCTCAAAGTTGATAGGTCGCCAATTGGTTGCCGATAACGAAGAAGGGATTAAAAATTTCTTTTAAGAAATATGAAGAATCTTTATATTATGCTTTCGTGCTATTCTTGCTAAGTAGTTGCATCGTGTCAAGTAAGTTACAAACTTTATTACCTGTATTTTCATCAATTTAATTTTGAGGTATAAGTTACGTTCTTTACAGAAATATTTTTTACTGTAATGCATAAACATTTCCGTTTGCTGAGCCAAAATAAATTACTGCATCCTTAATAACAGGTGAAGAATGAATTGAGCCAAGATTCATAAGCATCTCCATTGATGTTTTATTTTCCTTTTTTCTTTTCTGATTAGAAAATACAACATCATAATTTAATACACTGTCTTTGCCTAGTATTTTATATAAATCAGATTTAGAAGATTCTAATTGGTAAGTCCATAATTGCTTTCCTGTTGAAATATCATTTGCATATAAAAAACCATTCAGGTCGCCATAGTAAACAATATTGTTTACAAGAGATGGAGAAGACATAATCCAACCTTTTGAAAGAACCTGATAAATTGAATCGCCAGTATTTTTATTCAATGCAATCAAATATCTTGTATCACCAGTTGTGTAAATTAATTTTTCATCCGAAATTACCGGGCAACTGCTAACCCATGAAAAATCATTGAATCGTTTCCACAACAATTTTCCATTGATGGCATTTAATGCGTAAAGATGAGAGTCACGACAACCGAAAAACAAAGTGCTGTCGGAAATTACCGGACTGCCTTGAATACCTGTTTGGTTAAAGCGAACAGTATCAATTCCCGTTTTAAATTTCCATTCTTCCTGCCCAGTTGCTTTGTTGAGTGCATACATGTATGTGTCCCAACTTCCAAAATATACATAGTTGAATGCAATGGCAGGTGAAGAGTGAATTACACCATCTGTTTTAAACTTCCAATTCTCTTTGCCTGTCGCTGCATCAAGTGCATAAAAATAACCAGAGCCGGTTCCGAAGTAAACTACACCATCATCAAAGGCAGGAGAGGAAAGAAAAAAATCCCAATCATCCTGAAAAATAGAATCCTTTGGTAAATGTCCATGAATGCCCGGAGCGGAAAAATGTTTTTCACCATCTGTTTTGAAAGACCATTTCAGTGAACCATCGCCTGCATTTAACGCATAAAATATTCCGTCATAACTACCGAAATAAATAATTCCATTGGCGAGTGCAGCGGTTGAATAGATTCCGCTACCTGTTTTAAACTTCCAATTCAACTCTCCGGTGCTTTGTTTGAGAGAATAAAAATTACTGTCGCCACTTCCGAAATAAATATTTTGTTCATCAACCTCGACAGATGAATTAACTGGACCTCCAGTTTTAAATTCCCATTTTGGGGAGGGTTGTCTGATAATAGAGGCAGAAACATATTTTCCCTGATGGGTAATATCTCCCCTGAACATAGAGTTGAAATTATATTGAGAGTTCTGAGATTTGCAGGAACAAATGATTATAAGGAATACAAGTAAATTTATTTTTTTCATTATTATAAATCTTTAATAAGAACAAATGATTATTTTCTTTGAAGTATTGTTTTGCAATGATTTTATATTTTAAAAGTACATTCCGTTTGTTATTATTTTTGGCATATTTGGTAGATATTGTTGTTTTATTTTTCAAAAATGTAAAGGGATATCAGTAAGAGGAGATTTTTTGAAATTGTCCCAATATGACATACAATTGTCTACATATGTCGTTCATTTGTAAGGAAAATACTTTTACCATGCAATCAGTTAATATTGTTTTCCTTGTTTTCCCTAAAACGCACTTACTTGATTTAGCTGGATCAGTGCAGGTTTTTTATGAGGCCAACCAATTTGGTAATTTGCGTTTCAAATTACATTTTGTTTCCTCCTCAAAAAGTATAAAGACAGAGCAGGGGTTAATGTTTTCAGGTCTGATCAAAATGGAAGACATAGAACTAAGAGAAAGAGATATGATATGTGTACCTGGTATTGATTTTAAAAGTTTTGTAAACAAGGAAATGGATGAACCAATCAGCAATACAAAAGATTGGATGAAAGAGCAGTATAAAAAAGGAGTGTATATAAGTTCTATCTGTTCGGGGGCATTGATATTGGCAAAAATGGGTATACTGAAAGGTGTTAAATGCACAACACACTGGAAGTGTTTGCCGTATGCAAAGAAGAATTTTCCAAATGCACAGTTCCTAAACAAAGGACTTTATGTGTTCGACAAAGGAATTTTTACAAGTGCTGGCATGACAACAGGCATTGATATGTGCCTGGCACTGATTGAAAGCTGGATTAGCCCCTTGCTTGCGGCAAACATTGCACAGGAAATGGTAATAAGCGTAAGGCGTGCTGAAACTCAAAATCAGCAAAATACTTTTCTTGATTTTAAAAATCACTTCAATGCTGATGTGTATAAAGCACAGCAGATACTTGCCAATCGTTTTGAATCGTCCTTTACAATAAAGGATTTAGCAAATGAATTAAATATTGGGGAAAGGCAGTTAGCAAGGTTATTCAAAAGTCATACTAAGCAAACCATACAGGCTTATCGTGATAAGTTACGATTTGAATATGGTAAACAGCTACTTTATAATTCTGAATTGTCTGTAAAAGAAATTGCTTACAAATGTGGTTTTGAAAGTACGAGGCAATTTGATCGGATATGGAAAAATAAAGAACGATTAACGCCATTGCAATCAAGAAGTAAATTTAATAAAGACATATGATGTCCCCCCTAAATCCTGAAGGTTTCTTTTAGGAAATGAAGCAGACAAATATAGACAATTATATGTCATATTAGGACAATTCTAAAAAATCTCCTCTTATTGATATCCCTTTACATCTTGAAAAATAAAGGAACAATCATTTGCTCTTGATATGTTTAAAAAACATTGCCATTCTACTATCACTATTACCAAAGAATTTATGACAACTTGTAAAATTTGTGACGAATGATTTTTACGAAGAGGCGACATGAAAATTAAACTAAAACGAATTGAAATAATATTTGACATGAAAAAGATAAACATTAATAAAGGCAGTTATTGTTTCAGAAGAATTTATTTTTTTGTTTTATCAATTTTCTTATATCCATATTTTGTTTCAGCACAGAATTTTGAGCGTGCATACGGCAGCATATATGAAGATATTGCACAACACTTAGTTCCTGCATTTGATGGAGGTTACCTGATTACTGGGTATACACTGAACTCCACGGATGCCCCGGGAAATTCATATGATATTCTGCTTGTGAAAACCGATTCTGTTGGCAATGCGTTTTGGTCAAAAACAATCGGGAGTACAAAAGACGAAATATCTTTCTGGATTGAGCCCACAAAGGACGGCACATATCTTATCTGCGGAAGCATATTTGACAATAATGCTGGTGAGTATGATGATTTTCTTATTAACATCAATGGTTCTGGCTCAATCCTCTCTCAGAAAATTTATACTGTCAATCATGAAGAGCGGGCTTTTTGCGTGCGTGAAACCAACGATGGCGGTTTTGTTGTTTCGGGTGAAACAGTGCTTGGTGGTGTCGATTTACAAATGAACCTTTTTAAAATCGATACAGCGGGAAATGTATTGTGGAGCAAATCATACGGAGATAATGCGGAACAGGAATCTGCATCCTATGTAAAACAAACAAATGATAACGGATACATTATGTGTGGAGCGTCACGCTGCGGTTTAATCTGGAGCAGCATTTTTATTGTGAAGACGGACAGCAGTGGAAACTTGCAGTGGTCAAAAAAATATAATACGCAACCATATCTCTCAAGGTGTGAAGTGTCGCGCATAGTTGAAACTTCTGATGGCGGTTATATTGTCAGCGGTGTAACCAGTGCAAACCAGCCACTGAAATCAATCTTACTCATGAAGATTAGCAGCACCGGCTCCGTAGTATGGCAAAGTATATACGGGACCGGGGGAGGAGAACGCAACAACGATATAATTAAGGATGCAAATGGTTATGTTGTTTGCGGCTCAACAGCAACAACATCCGGGTATAATGATTTGTTATTAATGAAGACCGACACAGTCGGCAACCTTTTGTGGAACCTTGCTTATGGTGTGCAGGATTCTAACACCATTGCTTATTCGATGGTAAAATCTAATGACGGTAAATTTATGATCGCTGGCAGTACAGATGCTTATGGTGCAGGTGATATAGATTTCCTGTTGGTGAAATCTGATTCAATATTTGGTAGCGAAAATTCTTTATGCAATACAATACTTCCAGGAATCATACAAGATACAATTACTCTTGTTGCAACACCTTACTACATTTCTGCTTCAGTAAATACGCTATCATTAAATGGCAACTTCTCAGCTGTAAATGGAATACACGAGACACCGATTTGCATTATGCCCTCCGGACTCAGCTCACATGAGAGCCCATTTCAAATTGAGATTACACCGAATCCGTTTAAAGAAAATGTAACCATAATTACGAGCACTCTTGAATCAACCACTGCTTCAGTTATCATCTATGATACATTTGGGAGAGAAATAAAAACTATGTATGATAATTTTTCTTCCCGCTTACATCGCTTCTGCTTTTCAATGAACGAATGTAGCATACACCTCAGCAGCGGAATTTATTACTGCATCATTTCCTCAGGGAATTACAAAACTTACAGGAAAATTATTTTTGCGGATTAATTTTTAAAAATTCGAAATCAATATAAAACAAAATCAAATGAAAACTAAATTACAGATCAGAGCATTTCAATTATTAATTACGATGTATTTTATTTTTAATTCTTATTATTCTAATTGCCAAACAATCGATCAAGACCATACAGGGGCTAATGCAAATTATTTATCATGTGAAGAATCAGTGATAAATGCTCAATCATTTACAGCAGGAATGACCGGATTGCTTAATGAAATTAAGATAGATATTGAGGCAAATATGTGTCCTTTCAATGTTAGCCTTGACACTATTGCTTTTGCAGCAAAAATATATGATGGTAATGGCATGACCGGGACATTACTTACGACTCAAAATGTTGTGATGAATATTCCTTACACACGAAATTTGTTTCCGATTTCATTTAACAATCCTGTACAATTAACTGCTAATAATCAATATACAATTGAGCTCAGTGTAAATTTTGGGCAAATTTGCGACCCTCCATTTATTGCAATTAATTTTGTTTGGTACTATTCATCGAGTGACGATTATCCGGGAGGTCAACCATATTCTTCTTTATCGGGTACTTATACGAAGGACTTTTACTTTCAAACATACATGATTGCTTCAACCGGAATTAATGAAAATGCCGAAATCAAAGTTAATATATATCCAAATCCTGCGTCAAATTTTATAACGATTCAAACGCTCAAAAAGGAAAAATTGCTAGTTGAAATTTATTCTTCTCTGGGAGAAAAAGTTATGAGCAACAAAATTGTCGGCAGCGAAACACTTCCAATCAATAACCTTTCATCAGGAATCTATTTCATAAAAATAATTTCAGAGAATTGTGGCCTTGCAGTTAGAAAAGTTCAAGTTATTAAATAGCTTAGTTTCAGAGATAAAACAAAAGCAATTTGAAAAAATAAATCAAAATAAAAAATTACCCTTGTGTTAGCCATTCACTTCAGCAGCAGTATTTATTATTGCATCTTTTCAGCACAGAAGTACAGGGCTTGCAGGAAAATTGTTTTGGCTGATTGATTTTTTTTGTTGAGTTGAATAATAAAAAAATCATTTCCACCATTATTAATTAACGAATAAAAATGGTTTAAACAAAATCTTAGTGAAATCTATAAACTTATTGAAATGAAAAAAATAATTACTCCTTTCTCAATCGCCTTTCTGTGGGTAATTTTTGCAGAAGCGCAACTACCGTTTAAATATGACAGTCTTTACAAAACCATTTATGCCAAGGACTTGTGCCGCCTCTTAGAAAAAAATCCTGACCTTGTCTTGATTGATGTAAGAACACCCGGAGAGTACAGCGACACTTCTTCCCGGTCCAGCCTTAACCTGGGGCATTTGAAAGGTGCCATAAATATTCAAATTGATTCTATCACAAAAGATATGAATGTTATGAATCCTTTCAAGGATAAAACTGTGGTTTTTTACTGCTCACATAGTCAACGAAGCAGAAAAGAA
>JAHEZG010000461.1 GCA_023251195.1 Chitinophagaceae bacterium
CTGTTGTCAATGTTGATCAAACAGTTGTGGCTTCAAGTGGATCGTTGATTATCAGCAGCGGAACTTTACAAGTAACTAATTTATCAGCAGTTGGTTTAGATGTATTTGGATCATTAACTTTTTCTGGAAGTTTTATTGAAGGGGCTGGTATAGTTTCTATAAAAAGCGGTGGCAGTTTTACCTGGACAAATGGTAACATGCGTGGTACTGGTACAACTAACATTAATGCTGGAGCAACAATGACATTAAGCACCGGAGGTGGAACCAGAATAATTGGCGACACAAGAACAATAAACAATTTCGGAACCTGTAACTGGAGTTCAGGTACTAATTCATTATCGTTTATGAATAGTGTTCAGTTTAATAACTACGGAACATTCACTATCAGTACGAATGCAAGTTTTGCTATTTCCGGCTCACCAACTGCACCTGCTTTTAATAATATGGTTGGCGGAGTTTTTCAGAAAACTGATGCATCTTTTTATACAAACATTCCGAGCACAATTGCATTTAATAATGCAGGGTCAGTTATCATATCCAATGGGGGATTAAATGTCAGCGCTTTTGGAACAACACAAACCGGAACTTATTCCATATCAGGCGGAGCAGAACTCACCGGTGCTACTTTGAATTTTACCGGAAGCAATTTTACCGTGAATGGTGGCGCACAAGTAACTACCAACGAAGTGAATTTCAGCGGCAGTTCAGCACAAACATTAAGTGGTAATGGACTTATACAAACTTTAAGAATGAGTAATGCAGCAGGTGTTACACTTACCGGCTCTCCAAATATTTTCTTTAACCTGCACCTTAATAATGGAATTATTCATACCGGGGCACATATAATTATTATAAGCCAGGGAGCGAGTGTGAACTTTGCATCACCCAGTAGTTATGTGGATGGTGCTATGCGCCGCACCTTCGGTTCTGGAACAAGTACACTGCTATTCCCTGTAGGAAATACATCCTACTATAATGAAGCTTCCGGAACGCTGGTTTCAGTAGCAACTACTGCCACTCTTGATATACGCAATTTTGCGGGCGACCATCCCAACATCAATACCTCAAATTTGCTATCGGGTAAAAGTGTAAATACTTATTGGTCATTCAGCGAATCAGGTTCATTTGGTATCGCCAATATCAGTCTTGCGTGGGATGCCGCCGAGGTAGATGCAGGAGCAAACACTTCGAACTTTATTGTATCAGGATATTTTTCTGATGCAGGAACCTGGACCAATCAAACATCAATCAACCCAAATCCAACTAACATCTTTGCAACCGGAATCACCAGTTTCACTAATATGAGTTATGCAGTGGGTGAACCATTAAATCTTCCTCCCGGACAATTGAATGATTACATCACAGTTTCTAATGGCGAATGGAGTGACCTTGATGTTTGGATGACTTATAACGGAAGCAATTGGGTTCCTGCTACTGTTGCACCTGATGCAACTAATGCAAATGAAATTAAAATCACAAATGGTTTTACTGTTACACTCACTTCCACTTCACTTTCTGTTGATCAGTTATTGATTGAAGCAGGTGGAACATTGGAATCTTTTTCTACACTTGTAACTGTTGAAAATGCAGCAGGCGATGATATTGTTTGTGCCGGTACTTTAACTGTTGTTACAGAAAATTTATTTGATTGCAATGGACAAATCAGGATTGTAAGTGGTGGATTATTAAATTGGGGTGATGATGCAGGATTTAGCAACCTATCAACAGGTTCTGTAGAAATTGATCCGGGTGCTACGGTTGAAATTAATGCAAGCGGAAACCACAATTTAGATGGCGGAATATCTTTCATTAATCACGGAACCATTAACTGGACAAGCCCGAATAATATTGCTTTTTCAGGTTCTAATACATCATTCTTTAATTATGGAACACTGAATATTTTATCCGATGGAGATTTCCAGGATAATGGGTCGGTAAGCGCATCTGTTAATAATATGCCGGGTGGTTTGATTGTAAAAGATGGAAGTGGAACAACAACAATAATTCCAGCAGAAATTAACTGGAATAACGATGGTGCTTTAGATATTTTATCAGGATCAATATTTCAAATAAATAACAATAACAATTCAAACAACGGACTGATTCATATTT
>JAHEZG010000005.1 GCA_023251195.1 Chitinophagaceae bacterium
AAATTGTCTGCACTATTCCTCCAAAGGAGGTCAGGGATTCTAATGATTCGTGTGATTGGTGTGATTTTATTTCTTTGCGCCTCTGCGTCTTTGCGGTTAGGTATTATTAATAATCCAAAAACAAAAACCCCCTCCAAAAATCGGAGCGGGCAAATTGTCTGCACTGTGATTCTTCTGATTTGTTTGATTTTCTTAATTTACAAAGAAGATTTACCAACTCGGTTGAGGTGACAAATAATTTATATGGTTGTTTGTTAATTTGCAACGGTAAAATAAAGTAAGATGATTGATTTCACTGTTCATGCAAATATTGCCAAAGCCAAAACCATTCATACTGATTTTTATACCAGTGCAGAAGTATTTGAACTTTGCAAGGAAAAAATTTTTGCTCCTTCATGGCAGTTCATCGGCAGTACTGAGTTAGTTAATGAAAGGGAAAGTGTTTATCCGTTTATTTTATTAAAGAATCATTTGGATGAACCACTTGCATTAACAAAGGATAAATCAGGTAGCATTCACCTCGTTTCAAATGTGTGTACACATCGAGGAAACATTGTGACTGAAAAGCCTTGCTCGATTCCAAAACTGCGATGTCGGTATCATGGAAGAACCTTTGCGCACGATGGAAAATTCAGTTCGATGCCTGAATTTAAAGAGGTCGAAAACTTTCCATCAAAAAATGATAACCTGACCAAGCTTCCTTTATTTCAATGGGGAAATTTGTTGTTCACCACGCTGAATGAAAAATATAAAGCAGAAATATTTTTTGCTGATATGATGAAGCGGGTGAACTGGATGCCTCTCAATGAATTTGTTTTTCGCCCTGAACTTTCAAAAGAATTTCATGTGAAAGCAAACTGGGCGCTGTATTGCGAAAATTACCTTGAAGGTTTTCATGTTCCGTTTGTTCATGCTGAATTGAATGCGCTCATTGATTATGAAGGATACACAACCGAATTGTTTTTTCCTTATTCAAGTTTGCAAATTGGTATTGCAAAAAAAGATGAAGGGTGTTTTGATTTACCTGAATCATCGCCTGAGTATGGAAAGAAAGTGGCGGCTTATTATTTCTGGGTGTTTCCGAATATGATGTTCAACTTTTATCCATGGGGTTTGTCGGTCAACATTGTGAAACCGGTGAGCGTGGATGAATGCAAAGTTTCATTTCTGAGTTATGTGTGGGACGAATCGAAATTAAATAAAGGCGCAGGAGCAAACCTTCATAAAGTGGAAATGGAAGATGAAGAAATAGTTGAAAATGTGCAGCGCGGTGTTCGCTCCCGATTTTATAATCAGGGAAGATATTCTGTAACAAGGGAACAAGGCACGCATCACTTTCACCGAATCATTGCTGAATTTCTGAAATAGAAAGTATCAAGTATTTCTTTTTGCAATTAACTTTTAAAATTTATCATCATGTCAGAAGCAAGTACCAATAACGAAGAAGGATTAAAACGCGTTGTGGGTGTAACAGGGCTCGCGATGACTGTTGTGAACAATACAATTGGCGTTGGCATTTATGCGCTGCCTGCATTGATTGGTATTCAACTTGGCGCGGCAGGTGTTATAGGTTTTATTTTATGCGGCTTAATGTTCGCTGCTATAATTCTTTGTTATGTGGAAGTAGGCAGTCGTGTGAAAACAAGCGGTGGTTCGTATGCTTATGTTGAATCGGCATTTGGTCCGTTTGCAGGATTCATTGTGAACTGGCTTTTCTTTTTCGGTTGGGGAAGTTTGAGTTCGGCAGCTGTGATGAACATCGTGGTTGATTCGCTCGCAGTTTTGTTTCCTGTTTTTGCAAATCCTGCTATTCGTATGCTGCTGCTTTTTGTCATGATTAGTTTAATGATTCTGGTGAATGTGCGCGATGCAAAATTGAGTGTGCGCATGGTAGGAATTATTACCATACTTAAACTGATTCCGCTTTTAGCAATCATCATTTTCGGCATCGCACATATTGAAGTTAGTCATCTGAAGTGGGAACACCTGCCGTCGGTAAATGCATTTGGTGAAACAGCACTTATTTTATTTTTTGCTTTTGCAGGATTCGAAACTTCGTTGAATGTGAGTGGTGAAATAAAAAATCCGAAGCGCACAATTCCGCGTGGCATTTTGTTGGGAGGAATTTTAGTGTTCCTGATTTACATTCTCATACAAACTGTTACAGTTGGTATTTTGGGTTACCAAATCGGCGAATTTAAAGATGCTCCGCTTGCTGCAGTTGCTGAAAGAATAGTTGGTGTAACAGGAGCGGGCATGCTGCTTTTTGCTGCTGCATTTTCCGGATTTGGTTTGGTGATGGGCGATGTGCTTGCCTCATCACGATTATTATTTGCCGGAGCAAAGGATGGATTGTTCCCGAAGTTTCTTGGTAAAATTCATCCGAAGTATGAAACGCCTTACTGGGCAGTTATAATTTATGCATTGCTGATATTTATTTTTTCTATTTCCGGTGGATTCAAACAATTGGCGGTGCTGGCGAGTGGTTCGCTGTTGCTTATTTATCTTGCTGTGATTTTAGCATTGCTGAAATTCAGAATGCAAAAAGAAAAGGAAGCAGAAAAAACTTTTAAAATTCCGGGTGGAATTATAATTCCGTGTATTGCGATAGCAGCCATCATTTATGTGTTAACTAATCTGACAAAACCCGAAGCAATTTCAATCTGCATTTTTGTTGCAGCAGTTTGTTTAATTTATTTTGTGATGAAGAAATTGCAAGTAAAAAATTCCTGATTTCAAGTCATTATAAATTGACGAGCAATAAAAATATTTTCTGGTTTTTGATAAAGTGATTAATATTAAATATTTCAAGTACAAATCAGAGTGAAAATTGTTGTAACATTTTATTCAGTATTTCCGCTTAACAGCTAATCCTGATTTATTTAGTTATCAAAAATTTAATAAATGAAAAACTTTACACTTCAATTTGTATTTGTTGCTGCAACATTGTTAACGACCTGTGGTTGTTCCAAGCAACAGTTTGCTTCGCCGGAAAAAAAATTAACCGGTAAATGGAAATTTGAAAAGGTGACTTTTCAGAAACAGTTTTCTCTTTGCAACAAAGATGTGAGTGACGATTTCAAAGGAGTATCTGTTGAATTTAAAAATGATAAAACAGTTTTTTATACCGACACCAATAGCGGACTTGTTTATGCAGGCAATTATGATTTGAGGCCTTTGAGCAATGGAATTTATAATTATGCGGGGGAGTATACTAACACTCAAATTGGTTATGAGCTGGATATTAACCTTGCCTCAGGCTCCGATCTGAAAAATTATTCGGGTGAAAATGTTTCGGTTACTTTAAAAAAAATATTCTTCACGGAAACAAAAAACGATGGATTTTATTCCTATCACCTCATGAAGCAATAATTCAATTTGCTTAATTGCCAGCAGGCGCAACAAGTCTGTCATAATTATTAAAATCAAAAAGTGTTGGAGAAAAAATTATTTCAATTACTGTTTGTAGTCAATACCAAAAAACTTTGCATATTCTTCAATGGGCTGCAACCCAATTTTTGCTCTCCTGATGTTTACATTTTTTTCATCTTCGATAGGATAAAATTTCCAACCTCCATTTCCATCACTTACTACCTGCGAACCATAGATTTGATTTTTTCCACGACGCATTAATATTCGATCCTGCATCATAGCCATATCAATTGCACTTGATTCTTTCTGCTCAACTGATTGCTGCAGCAATGGAAAATATTTTTCCTGCATAGCAATGTCGGCATGTTGAATCACAAGAAACACGGCCTGATTTCCTCGTGTACCAACAAAACTTTTTCCTAACCAACCATATTTATCAATCAATGCTTTTACCTGTATCTGATTGCAACTATCAATGTAGCTGACATAAGCAGCAGAGTCGGCGCCGGTTCTTGTTTTCTGATCGCGCTCATAAATAACTGAAAGTTCTTTTTTGATAGCAGAAGTATCAATAATTGTTTGCGCAGAAATCCGCTGACCAAAAATGAAAACGAGAAGAAATAAAAAAAATATTCTTATCATGAAGTAGTCAATGGCTACACAAAATAATAATACAAAAATAAAAACCCCCTTCAAAAACCGGAACAGGCAATTTGCCAGAACTGTTCCACCAGAGGCGGATAGGGATTCTTATGAATTAGTATGTTGGAGTGATTTATTTCTCTGCTTAACTTAAAATAGAATCTAAGTTGCAGTTAATCTTATTTCGATTTTACAATCATAGGTAAATTATTCCGAGACCATTCGCTCCAAGAACCCACAAATAAATTCGGTATCTCAAGTCCGGCATAATCTATTGCTAGCAATGTGTGACAAGCTGTAACACCCGAACCGCAATGAATAATTATTTCTGTTGAAGGTTTTCCATTAAACGCACTTAGATATTTTCTTTTCAATTCATCAGGAGAAACAAAAAATCCTTCCGAATTTAAATTAGTGGTGAATGGAATGTTGAAGGCATTCGGAATATGCCCCGCAATTAAATCAATGGGTTCTGTTTCGCCATTGAATCTTTCTTCATCACGAACATCAATAATCAGTTTGTCATTGTTTATTGATGCAGCTTTTACTTCCTGCATATCTGCTAAAGGTAAAAGCCATTGCTCTGTTTTATAAGTATAGACTGTAACAGTGTTTTCAATAGCTGAACTTACAGGGTATCCGGCTTCCGCAGCTTTTAAAAATCCGCCATCAAGCACCTGAATATTTTTATGCCCGATTGATTTCATCATCCACCAGAAACGAGCCGCTGCATTCGAACCATTTTTTTCATCGTAAACTACAACATGACTTTCCGGTGAAATGCCGAGTTCATTTACAACTTTAATAAATTGTTTTATTTCGGGTAAAGGATGCCTGCCACCGTTTGCCGCATTCTCTTTTTTGCTTGCCAACTGATGTTCTAAATCAACAAACAAAGCTTTGGCTAAATGCAATTGAGTGTATTTGTTTTTTGCATCTGCACCCGCGCGTGCATCAATCAGAATAATTTTCTCGGCTTTTTCAAGTTCCAATAATTCATCAGGAGAAATTAACGGCGATATTCTTTTTTGTTCAATGGTCACTTTAGCTGAAGTTTATTCTTTCACAAAATAATAATCCCAAAGCAAAAAGCGGAAATTGTCTGCACTATAAAAAATTGTATGCGCTATTCCTCCGGAGGCGGATAGGGATTAATATGATTAGAGTGTTAGGTGAGATTTTATCCAAAACTCCAATGCCCCGTTGACATACTGATTGCATAAACTAAAAAGAACAACAATACACCGATTAAGATAGCGCCAACCGTGATGGCAATAGAATTCATCCAAACTTTGAATTTCTTTTGGAGGGGTGCTGCAAACTGAGTGAACAAAACAATAAGACCGTTACACATCATTCCTGCTACAATTAACAGAATATAAAATAATGGACCCATGCTGTAATCATCAACACGCATGGCTTCTTCAAATGCGGAGTTATCACTCATTTTGTAAATCACAAAGGGTGTTACAGTTACACATAATGTATAAGTGTATTTAAGCGGAAGACTTTTTAATTTCATTTCTCACAAAATAATAATCCCAAATAAAAAACCCCGAAGATTTTTCTTCAGGGCTTTCGGTGTTACAGTTAAAAATTATTATCAGTAAAATGTTATTTCTCTTTCGACTGATGGGTCAAAGAGTCCGCCTGTTTCTTTTATATCAAGCGTGGCTTTTAAAATCAATTTAAAACCATTGCTGCTTCTGTTGGCGTATAATTCCTGAACTTTTTTGCTTGCAGCATCATTCATAAAAACCATTCCGCTCACCGGCCAATCCTTTCCTTTATCCAATAATCCGGGAAACGGATTGTCTTCAGGCGACCATGAGCTGCCATTGTCTTTTTCGGTAGCCAGCGTTTCGTTCTGCTCCATTTTTTTATCATCGATGGTGCGCGCAATCAGTGATGATTCGAGTGAAACAACTGTGAGTGGTTTTTCTGCTGTAACACTTAACCGGTATTTCACTCCTGTATCTGTAACAGGAATTGAATCTTCACATCTGGTGAATGTGATGGTTGGTTTATCGGCACCAACAAAAGATTTGAGTTTGTCAAAGAATCCCATAGTTTTTACTTGTGGTTTTTATTTTATTTTTTGTTTTCAATTAGAACAAGAATAATAAAAATGTTAAATACCGTTCGATTTTTTTTAATGCTTTCTTACTCAATAAACGGAAGATGAATTTCACTTCAGTATTTACAATCAAAAATTATATTCGCTCAACAACCTAAAAGTTTAATCATGTCAACACTGTATGAATTAAGGGTTTTGAAAAAGGAACCTGTTAAGTTGAAATTGTTTATTAAAGTGGTTCATCCGGATGCGATGTACATTGCTGATACACCCGGTTTTGCTTTGATGATGTTGTATAGCATGTCGTCTGCTGAAAGTAAACTGCGCAAAGAAATTGACTGGGAAAATATGGCTGATACAGAATGGATGAAAAAGTATGCGTATGGCTTTGTAAAAAGTGTTACAGTAGAATTATTTAATGCTCCGCCGGAAGAAGCAAAGTATAATTCAAGTCACGATTACTATAAAGATTCGGCAAAATGGATGACGGCAATAATGGATGTGGAAGTAACTCATGCTGCCTGGCTGGAAGATATGGTAGAAGGTGTTACACATGATTCTGCGGATTTTGATCCGTGTAACAGTTACGATGCATGTGAACCCATTGTACCAGTTGATGAATCAACGAGTATTCTTCCATCCACTGATCCGCATGAAGGATTTATTCCGGTTTGGAAAAATATGTTTTATGAAAGTCTGAAGTATTGTGTTGATGAAATTATCTGGGTGCCGGTATATGGTGAAGCTGCTTATGTTCCATTGCAAAATGAAATGAAGGAATATTCACGAGAGAATTTACCGTCGCTCGCTGGTCAGTATGTTAAGCTACAGGATATGCAGGGAGTTATTGTTCCGACTGAAACGGAATACATGCTCTTTCAATTAACATCAGGATCAGTAGGCGGGATGGGATTTTTATACCAGAAAGAAACCGGTCCATACTCGCAGTTATTTTTCAACAAAGCAAAAAAGAGATTACCCGAACCACTTTCCTTAAATAAGAAAGCTGAATATGCTTCTCACTTTGTTTTCGATACGAGTGTTACAGGCGATGAGGTTGAATTCAGTTTGGTATTATTCAGCAACCAAAGATTAATGGAGTTTAAAACAGCGACAGAAGCTTTGTGTATGATCGCCAAACCGATTGAAGGATTCGGATCAGAGTTGAAGGGCACTTCACCATTGGCAGTTTATACCAAACTGTTACAGGAGTCAACCGGAAGACCTTTTATTTCTGAATTGTATAGCAAAGTTGCGAAAGGAATATTGATTTATTATGCAATTACCCGTATGAATGAAATTACAGTTCCTGAACTTGACAGTTTAAGTGCGCATCAGATTATTGAAAATTATAAAATTGAAAAGTGGCCACAGTTAAAAGTCAAAATAAAAGTTTCGGACCCCGCCTGGTTGGAACATTTAAAAACCGAAAAACAATTCAGTTACAATTTCAATTGGGCCCCGGATGCTGAAGAGTGGAAGGGTGAACCAATCCTTTGGAAGAATGTAAAACCATCTGAAGAGTTTAATGAGTTTAATCAATCCAATATTCCGGCTCGGGAAACTTCAATGGATGCTTCATTAATTAATCGCATGGCAACTGATTCAGTAATCAGTGATGATGAACTCCGGAAAAAAATTGCTGCGCATGCTTTGTTTTTAAATTCCGGTGGACTGAATGGAAAGTTTGAAAGACTGGAAGTTTCAGGAATGCCGATGAATGTTTACATGGGAAATGGAAAGGAAGGTGCGCATCTGGCTATTCCAATGAAGGATATTCGTCAATCAAAAATTTTGAAAGGTGCTTTGTTAAGTAAGTCTGATTTAGCAGGATGCAAAGCCGAAGGAACAGATTTCTCCAAAGCAATATTGCAGGGAGCAATGCTCACGGATGGTTTTTTTGCAGGAGCAAATTTTGAAAATGCAGATTTGAGTTATGCTGATTTTACCGGTTCTGATTTAAAGAATGCAAACTTCAAAAACGCAAATCTGACCGGAACCGATTTTGAAATATGTGATTGCAGTGATGCAGATTTCAGGGGTGCTGTTTTAGTTGGCAGTTCTTTTAAAGGAACAAAACTTAACGGAGCGCTTCGTACCCAATCCGACATAAAAAGCAGAGAAATTGAAAATGCAAAACCCAGTGAAACATCATCGTTGTTCCGGAAATTGCTGAGTGATTTATTTAAAGCGATATTCAGTTCAAACAAAAACTAAGTTGGTTTGTATGCTATGAATTTCAATTCAGAAAAGATTAACACTGTTACACCACAACTGATGAATTCTGTTTCTTTGAATGTTTGTGAAATGAAATTAATACTTACACATTTTCAGGAACCAGAATTTTCATTCCATAAGCCGCAAATATTTCAGCCACTTTTTGCAGATCAGGTTCGCCTTCAGGAAGTGCACCGAGCTGATTGAAAAACGCTTCGAAGTTCCCGCCGGGTACTACAGTCCATAAAGTTTTACCTGCCTTGCTACCTGTGTTTTGAAAAGCATGTGGTATGTGTCGTGGAAAGAAAATTTCGTCACCGCCCCTTGCAGTAAATTGTTTATCGCCGAGCATGATACTGAATTCACCTTCCACCACATAAATGAGTTCATCTTCGCGATCGTGAACATGCGGAGGAATTCCCAATCCCGGTGCGGTGGTTATTTCAAACACATAATAATTTCCATCTGTAGTTTCTTTCGAAAGTACTACTGTAACAGAATGACCAAGCACATTGAATTTTTTCCCTGTGCCGTTTGCTACTACTGCAGCTTTTTGATTTGTTGTTTGCATTGTTTTGAATTTTGTTTTAAAAAATTTATTTGACATTGCAATGTTACAGGAGGTTAATACCGGAAACCGTTCACCTATGTTAACTAATTAATCGAGAGAAGTTTATTTCTGTTCAGAAAGATTTTTGCGGATGCGACTGAGTGATTGCGGCTTTATACCAAGATAGGAAGCTATATAATGTTGTGGTATGCGCTGAACAATTTCGGGATTGTTTTTCAGCAGCTTCAGATATTTTTCTTCTGCCGATTCCGTTTGTGTGTTTATGATTTTTTGCTGTGTTGCTTCATACGACTTCCGGGTTTTCACACGATACCATTTTTCGAAGAAAGGAATTTGTTCAAGCGCATCTTCCCATTTCTTTTTATCAGCCTGAAATATTTCGCTGTCTTCTAATGCCTGCGTACTGAATCGAGCAGGAACATCGGAATAGAAACTTGTTTTATCGCCAACCCACCAATTCAGAAATGCAAAGTACATAGTGAATTCATCTCCTTTATCATCAGTATGAAAAGCACGAAGACAACCTTCGTTAACAAATGCAAGGTAGCGGCAATGATCACCTTGTACAGTGAAAAACTCTTTCTTTTTTAATGGAACTACCGTGAAAATAGAAGTGAGTTTTTCGAAATCTTCATTACTGAAAACATCAGTTTCAGCAATGTGTTTGCGAAGGTTTGAAAATATATTTTCGTTTTTCATTTCACTTCAGACGCGATTACCGGTTAGTTTTTCTTTTTCTTCTTTGATGCTTTTGCTTTGCTGTTAAACTGCAATGCCAGATCAATCCAATATTCTAATTTCCGGGCCGTATTCAGCGCGTTGATATCAACGAACACATAACCTTTCATAATCCGTCCGGTGAAATCCATTGGTGCGCAACCTTCCTTTTTCATCACCTCATCGTAATGCACAGGATCAAGCCGAACCATTAATCGTTCCTGTTCTACTCCCACACACATTTTATCATTGACCATAAAGCAAAGTCCGCCAAACATTTTTTTCTCCTCAACATTTTTGTGTGTGTGGGAAATTATTTCCCGTGTTCGGTTGGCCAGTTTTTCGTTGAATGCCATTTTTTATTTAGCTGATTTTAATTTCGTTTTAAACTCCGAAGGCATTGAGAATATTTAATTTCATTTGTCAACTCAGCACTTCTCAATCGCCTACTTATTCTTTGTCTGAATTTTTCCGCTCCTCATAAACCACTTCGTATTTAATTCCTTCCGTGTCTTTAAAGAAAAGTGCATAATAGCTCTCGCCGTGTTGCGGAAAAAATTTGGGAGATTCAATTATCTGAGCACCTGTTTCCTTTATCAATAAATAAACAGCATCCACTTCTTCTCGTGAAGTTGCTTTAAATGCAAGGTGATGTAATGCTCCCGGTTTCCGACGATGAATAATTTCATCTTTAAATTCTTCACGCGGTGAATTGAAACCAATTGTGAGCAAGGGATGCATGTATTCAATCACATCGAATTCATGTTTCGCTACTCTGCCTTTTGCTTTTCTGTTTAAATCAAATCCGAGTATGGGCAGCAACTTATCATAGAAGGATTCAGCAACTGAGAGGTCTCTGACTGTAATTTGTATGTGATCAATAATCGGGTTCATGATTTTGAACAGGAATTATTTTAAACGCTCCAATTTTCCTTTTCGTTTAACAATATTTTTATAATCCCACTGAATCTTTATTGATTTTTTAAGCCAGCGTTTCAAAACTTTTATTTCTATTTCTGAAACTGAATTATAAAAAACAGAGGCATCTTTAAATTTCGCTCCTCTGATAATTAATCCTTCCTCCTCAAAATCAGCTCCGCTCCAAAACATTAATCTGATTCCAGCTTTTTGTTTGCTGTAACCAACAATCGGATTACCATCAAGAAACCAAACCGGATGCGCATGCCATACTTTATTTTCGGCTTCGGGTAAACTGTTGCAAATTTCCTGTGCAAGCAGATTGCATATTTCTTTGTCTTCTGCTGATTGAATATTGTTGTATTTCTGAATTTCTTTATTCATTTTTTCATAGTTTATTAAAAAATTTCACGAAGTTTATATCAATCCCGGCGATTCTTATCTGATTTTTTAGTTTGTTAAATTGAAAAGCTGAGAGCAAATAAGTATATTATTTATGCTGCACAATTAATTTTTGTATAACTGTTTTATCAGCAGATATTAAATGAACGAAATAAATTCCGCGATCTAATTCCATAATTTCCATTTCAGTTTTATTATGTGCGGATACTATTTTCTCACCGAGCAGATTGAAAATTTCAATTTCAAATTCATCACTTCCGGAAAAATTGAATTGCACTTTCGTGGATGCCGGATTTGGATAAATGCTAAACTGATCTCTTAATTTCAATTCAGCAATTCCGATATTATCTGCAACTGTTAATGTGGCAAAAGCAGTTGTATCAGAACAAGATCCGGAATAAATAATGCAACGGAAAATTTGATTGTTGTTTAAGATTGAAGTGTTTGAAACAGTAAGTGTATCGTTGGTTGCTCCGCTAAACTGCCCGGTATTAATTATATCCTGAAATCCGGCTCCGGTATCTGATTGCCATTGAAAACTTGCCCAGGGATCTGATGATTCAGCAATAAACTGTGCATCGTTATTGATGTTTATTATTTGATTCGTTGGATTGGTGATTGACAATAATCCGCAATCAAGCAGTTTAACCGCCCAGAAATCGCCGGCTCCATGATTACCTGTAACATCTCCATCGTTGGATGTGGAAATACCTGTAACTATGTAACCGCCATTGTTGGTTTGTTGAATGGAGCGGGCATATTCTGCAATGCCACCGCCCATTGATAATTGCCATTGAATGGCTCCGGTATCTGAAAGGTTTACCACCCAATTATCGTGATCACCATGATTGAAAGTTACATCTCCGTCATAGGAGTAAGTATATCCGGCAACTATGTAATTGCCGTCAGTCATTTGTTGAATGGAATAGGCATATTCGGCTTGTGTTCCACCTGCTGATTTCTGCCATACTACAGTTCCGGTGTCGTTTAATTTAACAATCCAGAAATCTGTATTTCCATGGTTGCCGGTTACATCTCCATCAACCGATGAAGAACCTCCCGCAACAATGTATCCGCCATCTGTTGTTTGCTGAACAGCATCTGATTGATCACCACTTGTGCCACCCAATGATTTTTGCCATTCAAGAGCACCATTGTTGCTGAGTTTTACAACCCATGAATCGGAAAAATTAACTGTGCCGTGATGACCTGTTACATCACCGTCGTTTGATCTGGAAAAGCCTGAAATTATATATCCGCTATCTGCTGTTTGTTTAACCGAAGTTGCTTCGTCATTTCCGGTTCCTCCCAAAGATTTCTCCCACTCGATTGTTCCGATTACCGAAAGTTTTACAATCCAGTAATCTTTTAATCCATGGTTACCTGTTACATCACCGTTATTTGATTTTGAATTTCCGGATACAATATATCCGCCATCGTTTGTTTGCTGAATGAAACTTGCCTGATCATCACCGGTTCCACCAAAAGATTTTTGCCAGTCAATGGCACCATTAGCAGTCAGCTTAACAATCCAGTAATCATCATAACCATGATTGCCTGTTACATCTCCGTCAATTGAAGCAGATCGCCCGGCAACAATGTATCCGCCGTCAGTAGTTTGCTGAATAGAACTTGCATGATCGCCGCCTGTTCCACCCAATGCTATCTGCCAGTCTATTGTGCCTGTTCCTGTACCAAGGCCAATGAGCTTAACAATCCAGTAATCACCACCACCACCATGATTGTTTACTACATCACCATCATTTGAAATGGCGTCGCCGGCAACTATGTATCCGCCATCACTGGTTTGACCAATGGAGTAAGCATATTCCCCGGCAGAACCACCCAATGATTTCTGCCATTCAATAGTTGGAATGGTTTGGGCAAAAGAAAAATGCATTGCAAAAAATAATGAAGTGGTAATCAGAACTTGTTTCATAAAAAAATTTAATGAAGTGAATATAAAAGAAAATGAATACTGAAAAATTTTCTGCTTTTGTTTTGGAAAATTAAACTGAAATATTTTTTACGCGGAATAATTATTGAAAAATAAAAAGTGCAGAAGAAAATAATTTCAAGTTGAACATATAATTAAATTCGCAGCAGATGCACCGGTTACTATTCCTTCTCCTTTTTTTTCCTTACAGTGTTTTTTCGCAGGCACCTGACGGTTTGCATGTAACGGGTCGGATTGTTTTCAGTGATGGATCAACCGGGTTTAGATATGTAAAAATTTATAACCAGCGTACAGGAACTTTCATTTCACCATCAGGTTCTTTCGGTTTATTTGAGTTGGTGGGTTATCGAACCGATACATTTATTGCAGTGGGGCAGAATTATTCACCAGTAACTTTTTGCTATAAAGATTCAGTTAAACATGCCAGGTACGATTTAACCGTTACACTGCGACGATTGCAAATTGATCTTGAACAGATAACTGTTACACCAGATAAAACATTTGATCAAATTCAGGAAGAGATCGATAACCTTGGTGTAGAGAATACCGATACTTATCAAAATTATAATTCCATGCAAAGCCCGATTACAGCCTTGTGGGAATTGTTTTCAAAAACCGAGAAAGCCAAACGAACTGTGGCTGTGCTTATGAATAACGATGAGCGACGAAATATGCAAAGAGAATTATTAAAACTCTGTATAAAGTCTAATATGATTGATCTTTCGTTCAGTAATATGGATGCTTTTATTGATTTCTGCGGATACACTGATGAATATTTACAGCATTGTACTTTTTACGAATTGCTCAGTAATATCAAAACACATTATAACTATTTTGCCCGGCAATAATTTTATAAGCCGGCACTAAAAATATCATGTAACTAACTTTATAATTTTTCAACAATTCTATTTGTTTCCTTAATAATCATCATGTGTTTTAGTTTTTATTTTATGGGAAATTTGTATTTCAAAAAATTAAAGCATCAATAAGCTTTTAATTTTTTAGCGCTTATAATCGGGCGCCTTCATATGCAGGTTTGGGCATCTCCATTTTTGCATGTTAACTCTGATAAAATTAATTGATGAACCCAACCGTCACTGTTTCAATTACAATCGGTATAAACAGAATTTGAATTTAAAGATTGAATGTGTATTAAAAATTTATTCATCAATATGATTCTGGAAGATGCTAAAATTTGTAAGCAAGGCCAATACCAATCACATCTTTTATCTGAACTCTTTTACCTGTTCCGGTTTGAGTTTTTATTCCATTTAACTCTGAATAGATTGGAATTAGAATATTGTCATCGTAAATCAGATTGGCAAAAATGCTGGCCGATAAAAATTTATTCACCTTCATGGTAATCAAACCTTCAAAGTTCACATCAATGTTTTTACGGTTGGCAGCATCCTTATCTGTATAGTTATTAAATAAATTCAATTTGGTCATGAGGTTTACATTTTTGAAAATATCTTTTTGAAATTTAGCACTGAGTGATGCACCAAACTCAGCACGAAATTTTTTTCCGTGAATCAGTTTATTAGCTGAGCTGTCGAAATAGGCCGGCTTATTTCCATATAATCCGGCATCGGCAATTGCAGCGTCATTCACGAATGTAAATTTTCCAGTTGCCGGCGAAAGAAACACCGAAAAATAATCACAGGGTTTATAATCCATACCAATGGCAATTATTAAATAGGCAGGTGCAAGAAATTTTGAAATATTATTTGAATCGTCGGGATAATTATAGCCCGGAGCAAATTGTGATTTAAAATTTAACATGCCGCTGTAAAAAAATTTCCCTTTGGCTAATCTTCCGTACTTGGAATTTAACTCAATTTTATCGTCGCTCTTTCGCAGAGGATTATTTGAAAGTTTAACCATACCATATCCCAGGTCAAGAGCATTTTCCCATGTTGTTTTTTCAACTTTATAATTACAGAACACATTGAGCATTCCGTTGATGGCCAAAGAGTTTTCGCCACCACCGGCCCAATTATTAAATTGAGTTTGTGAAAGATTAACAGCAAAATATCCTCCTGTTTTCCATGTAGTATCCACTGGTGCCTGAGCCTGAACTGATGTAAAGCCAACGAAACTAAAAGCAAACGCAAAAATTATTTTTTTCATAAAAAGTTTTTCAATTAAAAGTCGGGCAAATGAAATAAAACTTTCGTACGATGGATACTGTTTGTTTAAAAATTTCAAAACTAATTCTCAGGCTTACTTAAGATTTTTTGTTTTGGATATGAACTAAAAAACCCGGTTTAAAGAAAAAAATAATAAGGGTTCCAATTTTTGTTTTATGAATATTATATTTTAAGTAGTGGTCTTAATTAATAAAACTCAAAACCAATTTTACATTTGCCGTATGAGTTTAAAATCATTCTTTGCTCGCCCTTACGCAAATGTGGTTCATCGCAATATCAGTAAGTGGAGCATGGAGGCAGCACGGTCACAAGAATTTCTTTTTCATAAATTAATTAATCAGGCAAAGAAAACGGTGTTCGGGAAAGAACATGGCTTTGGTGAAATTACCACGCACGATGAATTTGTGAAGCGCGTGCCCATTCGCGATTACGAAGCACTGATTCCTTACATCGAAAAAATAAAAGAAGGAGAGAAGGATGTGTTGTGGCCCGGTAAGCCGATGTACTTTGCAAAATCATCGGGCACCACTTCAGGTGTAAAATATATTCCGCTCACAAAGGATTCTATTCCCAATCACATTAACTCGGCGCGCAATGCATTACTGCTTTATATTTCTGAAAATAATAAATCAGCTTTTGTAAATGGGAAAATGATTTTTCTTTCGGGTAGTCCTGTGCTTGAAAATGTAAATGGAATTCTCACAGGAAGATTATCGGGAATTGTGAATCATCATGTGCCGAAATATTTAAAAGGTAATCAGCTTCCATCTTATTCAACTAACTGCATTGATGACTGGGAACAGAAAGTTGATGCAATAGTGGAAGAAACTTATGATCAGAACATGACACTCATCAGTGGCATTCCGCCTTGGGTACAAATGTATTTTGAAAAATTATTGTTGAAGACCGGAAAGAAAACCATTAAAGAAATTTTTCCGAATTTCAATTTGCTGATTTATGGCGGAGTAAATTTCGAACCGTATCGTTCGCAATTGTTCAATACAATAGGAGAGGAGATTGACAGCATTGAAACCTATCCTGCATCGGAAGGATTCATTGCCTACCAGGATTCGCAAAAGGAAAACGGTTTGCTGTTGAATGTTGATTCAGGAATTTTCTTCGAGTTTATTCCAACAACAGAAGTGTTTAACGAAAAACCAATTCGACTGACAATAAAAGATATTGAGCTGGATGTGAATTATGCGTTGGTTATAAATTCCAATGCAGGTTTGTGGGGATACCTGATTGGTGATACTATAAAATTTGTTTCAAAAAATCCATATCGCATTGTTGTTACCGGAAGAATAAAACATTTTATCAGTGCATTTGGCGAGCATGTAATTGCTGAAGAAGTGGAAGGCGCGTTAATGGAATTGTGCAATAAAGAAAAAGTAAGTGTTACAGAATTTACGGTTGCGCCTCAGGTAAATCCGAAACAAGGTTTGCCTTATCACGAATGGCTGATTGAATTTTCAGAAACACCGGCAGATTTAATTTCTTTCCGGAATAAATTGGATCAACTGATGCAACAGAAAAATATTTACTACAAAGATTTAATCACCGGAAATATTCTGGAGCCACTGCATATTTCTTCATTGCCAAAGGAATCATTTCGCAATTACATGAAATCAGTTGGCAAACTCGGTGGTCAAAACAAAGTGCCGCGCTTAACCAACGATCGGAATTTAGCGGATGCATTGCTGAGTTTATAAATCGTATTTTTAATTATCACAAAGAAGTTTACTTTTCAATTTTTAAATTCAACAGATACATGGAAGAAAAATCAGAATGGGTGGTAATTGCAACTTTCGAACATCCGGCTAAAGCACACATTATTAAAGGTATGCTGGAAGCGGAAGGAATTTATTCGGTTATTACCAATGATCATTTGGTTTCCATTATGCCATTTTTCTCTAATACTGTTGGTGGAATAAAATTGCAGGTGAATGCTGATGATGCTGAAAGAGCAACAGAGTTAATTGACAATTCAGATTTTTCAGGTGTTGACACCGGAATGGATGAAGAGTAATTTATTATTATTGAAGCAGTAAGCCATTCGTTCAACTTTCATGCTTACAATAAAATTTCATAATTCTTTCTTCTTAATTTCATGCTTCGAATAAAATCACTTTTAAAAATGAAAATACTTTTCTCTGTTTTGGTTTTCTGCTCAGCAATTGTTATTGCAAACACCCATTGCATTCAGGCACAATGCACCACCGGATACTCACAAATAATAGTGAACATTACCCCCGATTCTTATCCACTCGAAACCAGTTGGGACATTCGCGATGCCGCTAATAATTTAGTAGCAAGCGGAACAACCAATAACGATACTGTATGTTATTTAACAGGTAACTGCCTGCATTTTACCATGCATGATTCATACGGAGATGGTATGTGTTGTGCCTATGGCAATGGTTCGTACCATGTTTATCTCGATGGTAATTTAGCGGCTACGGGTGGTCAGTTTACTTTCAGTGAAATTACATATATCAATTGTCCTCCGGGTTCAAGTTGCGGTTCGGCATTAATCGCTGTCGAGGCTACACCATATGTTGCTTCTGTAAATGATACATGGTATGAATTTTCGCCAACTGCAAATGGCATGTATGACATTACAACTTGTGGCATGAATACTTGCGATACTAAAATCTGGGTCTATGATCATTGTAATAATCTGACATGGAATAACACAAACATTGGTACCGCTTATTACGACGATAATGGTTGCGGTTACCAGGCGCATGTTTCAGCCGCGCTTGTTGCAGGTTCAATATATTATATCAGAATTGGTGAAGGAAGCATCGGATGCAACCAACCCATAAACTGGATAATAAATTACGGCGGACCAATTGTTGGCTGCATGGATCCACTGGCTTGTAATTATAATCCTGTTGCAACAGTTTCTGATGGCTCTTGTATTTATCCCGGCGATCCCAATTGCCCGAATGGCCCCGACCTTACTGTTGTTCAAACTGATTTTGCCAATTCACTTTCGCTTGGAACCATTAATGCATCCAACTGCCAGGTAACTGAAGGATGTTTAACAGGTTTCGGTCAACGAACCATTGTCAATTTTACCACACACATTCAGAATGTAGGAAATCAGGATTACTTCATTGGCAACCCGGGAAATAATCCAGGGCAATTTGTTTTTGGTTCATGTCACGGTCACTGGCATTACCAGGGATATGCTGAATATGATTTGTACGATAATCTTGGAACCATGCTTCCGATTGGATTTAAAAATGGTTTTTGTGTTTTGGATTTAGAATGTAACAATGGAGGAACCGCGCAATACGGTTGCGGCAACATGGGTATATCGGTGGGCTGTGGCGATATTTACAGTTCGGGTTTAGATTGTCAGTGGATTGATATTACCGATGTTGATACCGGTGATTATGTGTTGGCGATAAAAGTAAACTGGGATCAATCGCCCGATGCAGTTGGTCATTATGAAACTGATTATGTAAACAACTGGGCGCAGGTGTGCATTCATATTTCTGAAACCAACGGAGTGAAGAGTTTTAACACACTCGCCAATTGCAACCCGTTTGTTGATTGTGCCGGTGTGATTTACGGAAACTCACAACCCGATTGTAATGGTGTGTGTGGTGGAAATTCAAAACGCGGCGATTTGAATTACGATACTTTGCAAACCAATACTGATGCGTTGATGTATGTAAATTATATTCTGGGCGATAGTTTAATTCCTGCACCGTGTAACGATTTGAACGGCGACATAGATATTGATGTGTACGATGCAGCACTCTTAACCGGCTGTGCAAATTATGGTGATGCCTGGCCAATGTCGGGTGGCGGAGTGCACAACTACTGCGATTTTCCAACCGGTTTAACTAACATTAATGACACCACTACGCTCAGTATTATCGGAGCTGATTTAACCAATCATTACATTGATATCGGAATTCAAAATCACGATAACCGTGTTTTGGCTTATCAGTTTTCAATGAAAGGTTTAACCATTCAATCAGTACAAAGTTTAGTTGATCCTGTAATGTATCCAATGACACCATCCTTCTCCATTGCAAATAATTTAATTGTTGGATTGAGTTATATAGATAGCAGCATTTCAAAATCAACTCCGTTTCAGCCGCTGTGCCGCATTTATTATTCAGCCACTCAGGATACAGTTTGCATTGATTCCATTTATTCAGTAGTGAATCAGCTTTTTCAGGAAGTTATAAATCTTAAGGGGGATGGATGCATAGCAGGAATGTTGAGCAGCTCGGCACCTTCATTAGTACAAGCACATTCTTCATTATCAGTATATCCGAATCCAACTTCTGGTTTAATTGAAGTATCCATTCAATTGATGAATACACAAGACGCGACAATGGAAGTGACTGATGCTTTGGGAAGAATTGTGATGCAAAATAAATTGACCAACATATTCGGAAAAACAATTTCTCTTTCATTAAAAGATTATGCTGAAGGTGTGTACTTCATAAATCTGCATACACAAAATGAAGTGATGACCAAGCGAGTGGTACTTATTAATCAATAAAAAAATAAAATACTGAAAGCCACGATGGTTCGTTGTAACTGTCGTGGCTTTTTTTTGTTTAGAAGTTCCGCTTTTCAAAAAAGTGGAACTTCTCTCGAAGATTTATTTTTACAAAATGAATTTGATTTCAGTAAATCATAAGTTCAAAAAATTAAATCATGAGAAATAAATTTTTTCTTTCAGTTGTATTGCTTCTTGTTTCACAATTGAAAATAAATGCTCAACAGTTTGAAGCGCACAGCGCGCAGTACAAAGATTTTTCAAGCGGGCAAACAAAAATAGAAACCACCACTTTTGAATTTGATTCTACTTCATTCACCATGCATATGGGCGAAATGAATGTGTACTTTGGTTTGGTGGATATGGCGATGGCAGGAGCAAACAGAAACTACCGATTACTGGATAGGAATGACGATACAGTTTATGTCACCTTTAATCCGCGGTCAAAGTTTATAGATTACCGTTTGAAAACATACTACCTGCGATACATTTTGGATAAAGTAAAAGAAATAAAACCTGAAGTGATTGACACCTCGCCACCGAAACTGGATTCGCTGGGAAATGAAATAATAATAGAAGACACCACCATTTATGAAGAGGCCGATGTGATGCCTGAGTTTCCAGGGGGCAAAGGAGAGATGGTTGCATTTTTTACAAAGAACATTCACTACCCGAAAGAAGCAGAAAAAAATAAAACGAAAGGATTTGTTAAGTTGATGGCAGTAATTGAAAAAGACGGAACACTCACAAATATTTTAGTAATGAATGATATTGGTTCAGGTTGTGGAGCCGAAGCTGTGCGAGTTGTAAAAACGATGCCCGCATGGAATCCGGGAGAGAACAAGGGCGAATCTGTTCGCGTTCGTGTTGAGATGATGGTTGGGTTTATGCCAAAGTAAAGATGAAGTTCAATTATATTTTTATTCCAATTACCAAAACATCATCCACCTGTTCATTTGCTCCTTTCCAATTGTTAAAGAATTGCTGCAAGGAATTTTTTTGTTCTGTCATGTTTAATTGCTGAATAGATAAAAGCAATTCTTTAAATTTTGCGGTCATTATCTTTTTAAAATTTTCGCCACCAAACTGATCGGCATATCCATCAGTAGAAAAATAAATTGCATCGTTTGGTTTTATTTCTAATAAATGATTGGTGTAATTCACTGTACGAAGAATCTGCGTGCCACCAATGGGAAACTTATCGGCTTTAATAATTTCCATTTCATTATTCCGGATGAACCACAATGGGCGGTTTGCGCCGGCGTATTCCATTTTGTTTTCTTTTAAATTGAATGAACAAATGGATACATCCATCCCATCATTTGATTCGCTTTCGGTTTGTCGCAAAGATTCTATAACTGCTACATGTAACTGATCTAAAATAACAGATGGTTGAGTAATTCTTTTTTCAATAATTATTCTGTTCAGCAATGAACTGCCAATCATGCTCATGAATGCACCTGCAACGCCATGCCCCGTGCAATCGGCGGCAACAATTATTGCGCAATCATCTTTTAAAAAGAAAGCATAAAAATCTCCGCTCACAATATCTTTAGGTAGAAATAAAATAAAGGAATCACTGAATACTGAAGCAATTTTATTTACATCAGGAAGAATGGCATTCTGAATCCGTTGTGCATAAACAATGCTGTCGGTTATCTCCTTGTTTTTCAGTTCAAGTTCTTTTGATTTATTGTTTAATTCCATCGTGCGTTCATCCACCAATCGGAGCAATTCCTGCTCACGCGATTTTAAAATATTAACAGTGTTATTGTTTTGTTCGCGCAACCGTTTTATGAGCAGCGAAATAATTTTATTATAAATCTCCGGATGCTGTTTCAGCAGTTTTACAAAAATTTCGCGACTGATTCCAATCAACTCCACATCATCCAAAGCTGAAACCGACATGGAACGAGGTGCCGAATCAAATAAAAAGAACTCTCCGAAATAAGTTCCGGATTCAACGGTGGCAAGTATGTGATCCTTGTCATGAATTTTTGCTTTGCCCGAAACCAGCACAAACATTTTATCACCCGATTCGCCCTTCGTGATTATCAAATCATCTTTATGAAATGAATGAATAGTGAGTTCAGGAATAATTTCTTTCAGCATATCCATTGAAACCAAACTGAAAATATCAGTTTGATGAAGTATGCCGGCTAAATAGTCTGTTGTCATTTTCGTGTGCAATATATTTATTGGAACGCAAACTGTTTTCAATCCGTAATAATCTTTACTGCGGAATTTGTATTGATAAAAACTATTTCAGGAAAATAAATGAATGACAGATTTATTTACATTTGAAAAATTAAAACACTGTAATTGCAATCGGTAATTGATATCAATACTTTTTATGCTGAAATGGAAAAGGATGATGTAATCCTTTCTTACAAAGGTGATATCACACAAGAGTTGTTGTCTGCAATTTACCCAATTATTGAAGCGCGACTGGAAAGGGAAGTGGAAGATTCAAAACGCCGAAAGAAAGTATTTCATGTATTGGTTGAATGCTTGCAAAATGTATTTCATCACATGGAATCATTCAAAAGCAATACTTCTGTTGGAATAGAAAAAGTAAATGTTGGGGGACTTTTTATGATGGCAAGAGGAGAAGAAAATTCATACAGGGTATTTACCGGAAATTTTATTTTGAATGAAAAGCTTGAAGTTTTGAAACAACGAATTGATAAAGTGAATTCGATGAATGCACAGGAACTGAAAGCATATTATCTAGGAAGTTTAAGCACCTCAGAATTATCAGATAAGGGTGGAGCGGGATTAGGAATCATTGACATGGCGCGCAAATCAGAAAACAAATTGGAATATCAGTTTCATCCGCTCACTGATATTTATTCCTTTTTTACACTGGCAGTTAAAATTAATTGATTAAAAAAAATTGTTATGGCAGAAAATTTAATTATTGACGGATCAAACAAAACACCAACCATTAAACTTTATTTCGAAACAGGTTCTATAGAAATTTCGGGTAAATCAATTCCGGAAAACTCCATTGGTTTTTATCAACCGGTTTATAGTTGGATAGATACTTATGCTGCAAAGCCATCATCCAAAACCGAAATAAAAATTCAACTGGAATATTTTAACACCAGTTCATCTAAATGCTTGCTTGATATTTTCAGGAAGTTTGAAGCCATTAAGAAATCCGGCAAAAGTGATATTGAAGTGTTGTGGCATTACGAAGCCGATGACGAAGACATGATGGAAGCCGGTGATGATTATAATTCGCTGGTGGATTTAACTTTCAGGTTGATAAAAATATAAATCCTTATCGCTCCAGTATTTTCCGAAGCCAATCGAAATACAAAGTGATATAAAGTACAATGGTCATTAACCAAAGTACAATTAAGTTAAACCAGAAAGTATCCATCTCCATTCCGAAAAAAGATTTTTTATAAGAAAAGAATGGAGCCGATAACATTCCTTTTGATGAAGCATTGTAAAACACAGGTTCAAACCGGCGGATGATTTTATTTTCTGCAATTAATATTTTCGGTGTGCCCATTGTGTTTTTTACATACTCTTCCAGTTTGTCGTTGTAGTGTTTTTCTTTAAACTCAACAAACAATTGATCATCTCCCATTTTCTGAATTTGTGCATCAAGCAGTTGTTGCTTATGGTCGCTTGCATTGTTGTATTCCTTTATTAAATATTTATTCGTGCTGTCCATATTGCGGTTGCACAGATTAAAAAATTCAGGATTGGTTGCCATATCTAATTTCCCAAGCATCACCATATTTATTTTTGGAAATTCATTTTGCAATTCAGTAAATTCATTTTTTATAAATGAAGAAATTAATTTCATCGAATCATTTGTTGAATGATGTGAGTGAACAAACATCTCAGCATTTCGCAATTGAGTTTGCATAACTCCCGGCCACCAGTCTTTCCGGTAAGTGGCGTTGCTCATTATTTTATCATACTCAAAATAGGGTTTCTCGTAATCGTTATTTTTAAACTGGTCAACCGCTAAAGCTTCAAATGCCCAGCGCGATGCCATGATATTTCCAATGAACGGAACTTTTGATTGACTGCTAACCGCAGGACTTAAATCTTCAAACTTAACCATCACACCGCTCAGCATAATTTGAGGGATCACTAAAAAAGGAATTAAAATATAAACTGCCACGCGTGTTTTTAACCCCGAAGAAATATTTAAGCCGAGCACATTGGCAAAACACGAAACAGAAAAAAGAACCAACCAGTAATCGAAAAATAAATTAGATACACCTAAAATTAAATTACCGACTGATAAAAACAGAACTGTTTGTAAAGCAGAAACAATAAACAAAAATGAAATTTTTGAAAACAGGTAGCTGCTTCGGCTCAATCGTAAAAACGATTCGCGCTTCAATATTTTTTTATCGTGAATAATTTCTTCGGCACTAACAATTAATCCGAGAAACAAAGCAACGATGGCACAGATGAAAATGTAAACCGGAATGTTCGGATTATTTCCGAATCGGTATTCCTCACCCGGAGCATGTGCCCGAAGTGCCACTGCCAGAATCATGGCGAGCAGCGGACCTTCTATTAATGTGATGGCTAAGTATTGCCGGTTATTAATTTTTGCTAAAAAATTCCGTTTGAAATAAACAAGGTATTGAATGAATGCATTAGAAACTTTTGAAACAGGAGAAGCAATTTGCGCATAAATACTTTTTTTGCCGGCTTCCGGTTTAACAAAATTTTCATTGAACAACCGATACCATTCTGCTGAAGAAATTTTTCGTTCGCTGGTTGATCGGCCGTATTCATCTACTGTTTTTGATTCAATGATTCTGAAATTTTCTTCAGGATTGATGTTGCCGCATTCCACACACTCGCTGTTATCGAAATCAACAAAATTCATTTGTTGTTTAAAGTAGGAGAGGGAATCAACAGGATTGCCATAGAAAATCGGATAGCCACCGGTATCCAACAACAATAATTTATCGAACAATTTAAAAATATCTGATGATGGTTGATGTATTACCACGAACACCAACTTGCCTGAAAGCGAAAGTTGTTTTAACAAATCCATTACATTCTCTGCATCGTTTGATGAGAGGCCTGATGTAGGTTCATCAACAAATAAAATTTCCGGCTGGCGAATTAATTCCAGTGCAATGTTCAAGCGCTTGCGTTGCCCGCCACTTATATATTTGTTCAGCGGATCACCAACAGTTAAATCTTTCGATTCAAAAAGTCCGAGTGAAATCAGGCAGTCATTTACTTTCTGTTCTATTTCTTCGTTGCTCAGTTTTCCGAAATAAAGTTTGGCGCTGAAAAATAAATTCTGAAAAACAGTCAACTCTTCAATCAATAAATCATCCTGCGGAATATTTCCGATCCATACATGCAGGTTGTTTTTATCAGAATGTAAATCAGTTCCGTTTATTAAAATATTTCCCTTGGTTGGTTTTATACTTCCATTTAACAAAGTAAGCAGCGTGGTTTTTCCGGCACCACTGTTTCCCATTATGCTTACCAGATTTCCGGATGATGCAGAGAAAGTTAAATCGTGTAAACCAATTTTATTATTCCGGAAAGAGTAACCCAGTTCTTTAACTTCAAACAAAATTTGTTTTGAAATATCGCTGCCGATAAACTGATGCAATATGTCGTTGTAAAAAACAGAATTGAGTTTGCTGCCACGAATAACAGAACCTTGTTCAAACACATCCACCACACCAACCGCATTCGGAACAATTGCCCTGCCATTTAAAAACAACTGATCGCTACCGTTGTATCGGAAAACAAAAAAGTTCAATTCTTTAAAAAAGAGAAAAAGTATTTCACCTGATAAATTTTCTTTCTGAATGTGAAATGATTGATCAGGCGATGTTTCATTTTTATCAATATGTAAAAACAGATTTTCAGAATGCGGAAGTTTTTCTAACGAAACTCCGGTTAGGTACAAACAATTATCGTAACTGATTTCGTCAATGGAAAATACTTCGGCAACTGTTTTTAAAAATTCAAGGTGCTGTTCATTTATTTCAAGTGCGGAAGCTTTTACATATTCAAGCAACCGGATTAATACTATGATTTTTTGTTTGCGATCAAGCTCCTTGTTAATGTCGGTACATATTCTTAAAACTTTAACCGAGTTAACCGAAATCCGTTTTCTGTTTTTTCCTTCCTCCGATTTTCCACTGAGCTGTTCTAAAAAAGTATCGAAGGTTAAAAGATACTGCTGAACAAAATTGGCGCTGAGTTGTCGTTTTAAAAACCGCTCAACAATATCGCGGCCCTTTGTTCCAACTTCTTCTCTGTTTGCAACAATAGCAAACAACTGCATTAAGGCTTTTAAAATCTTATCGCTCATTGTTGCTGACTGTTAAAAGTTGAGCCTGAGAGCTCAGATAAAATGTAATTTCTGATTGGCGCTTTGCTCAAATTATTTAATGAGCTTGTCTCTGATAACTTTGAACATTGCAATAGTTTTGTCAATGGTATCAGGAGTATAATCGTCAATTGATTTTATTAAATCGTCGTACGATTTTTTCAGTTTCTCCAGACTCACCAATAAATCTTTTGAATCTTTATCAGTGTATTCTTTATACAGATTAATCAAGTGGTAGATGTATAATTTCTGATTATAAACTTTATCAAACAACTTTTGATTCTCTGCAGTTTTCGGAACATCACGAATTAAATTAAGGCTCAGATAATTTATTTCTATTAACGCACCGGCAAGCACATGACTGGCAGCAAGGTAGCGCTCGTTCTTTTTTAAATAATTATCAGTTTCGGCAAACGCATGGTCAATCAGCGCAATAACAGAATCTTTGTTCGATGAATTCTGACTGAAACGATTGGCGAATAAATCGAATGCCTGATTGATGTTTAATTCTTTCGCTATTTTTTTAGTGGCCGAATAGTAATTCAACAACTCCTGGTTCTGACCATAAAAATTAATGTACGATAAATCAATGCTGTAAATACCATAGTTTATTTCCTGCTTGAATGAAGAAATATAATTTCCAACATTACTGGCCGGATTCAGCAATTCAATTTTAAAAGGAGCTTTATAACTGTATATATCATTTACAATTTCAAAGGGCGAAGGAAGATTTGCTTCAGTCATTGAAAATTTAAATTCGATGGCTTGTTTTTTATCGGCATTTAATGAATCAATGCGGTTTGAATCAGCCAGTGCCGAATCAATATTTACAGTTTTGTTTTCATTGCTGCTGTTATTGCATGAAGAAAACTGAAATAAAACAAGTGCAGACAAAAGGATTGAATTGGAAACTGATTTCAGCATGATTTGTGGTTGAGTTTGGACAAAAATAGAAATGAAATGCAGATAAAGTAATTCAGTTTAAAATATTTAAATGCAGCACTTGCATGGTACAAACAGGAAACAAAAACGGAATAATATTTTAACTTTATTTTTTAAATCTGTTTTAAATATGAGCAGGCTGATTATTTTAGCAACGGTTAAAATATGCAATTCGAACAAGCCAGTAATTACATACAGGAAGTTTTAAAGACTCAACTTTCGCCACTGTTATATTATCATAGTTATGCTCACACAATGGGGGTTTTAAAAGCTGCTGTTGAAATTGCTAAAGATGAAAATATACAGAGTGAAGAAGATTTGATGTTGCTTAAAACAGCGGCATTGTATCACGACTGTGGTTTCCTGAATGTCTATGAAAAAGATACAGAAGAAGAAGCATGCGTGATTGCACGGGAAGTTTTGCCAAAATTTGAGTACAGCGGTTTGCAAATTGAAACCATTTGCAAACTGATTATGAAAACCAAAATGCCGCAGCAACCTGAAACGCATTTAGAGAAAATATTATGTGATGCCGATTTGAATTATTTAGGTCACGATAATTTTATAGTAATCGGAAATAAATTATTGCAGGAACTAAATGCAATGGGAAAAACGATAGATGAAAAGGAATGGAATAAAATGCAGATTGAGTTTTTACAATCACATCATTACTGGACAGCCACTGCAATTGCTAACAGAGAAAATAAAAAAGCCGAACACCTGCAACGGCTGAAAGAATTGGTGCTGATAAATAAGTAATTCACAACTGTCCCGATGTTATTGTCGGGAGTGTTTTCACCAACACAGGTTTTATTATGCAACAATATTTTCACTATTATCTGTTCACTATTCACTATTCACTTTTTTATTCCTTCACCACCTTCCCAACACGCCATCCATTAGTTGTTTGAACATGCAACAGATAAATACCTTGCGGCAAATTATTTATATCAATTGTAACGGAAGGTCTTTGAACTTTATACTTTAAACTTTGAACTACCTCTCCCAGCAAATTAGAAATAACTATCTCTTGTATGTCATGCTGAGCCTGTCGAAGCATAACAGTTACAGTTTCATTTGCAGGATTAGGATAAATCTGTAATTTGTAATCAGCATTCTGTAATCCGGAAACTCCAACATCAAAACCAATTGTTACAGTATCATTAACCATGCACCCGTTGCTGTCAGTTATAACAACGGTATAAGTTCCTGGCAATTGATTGTCGATGGTAGAAGTTGTTGCTCCGTTGCTCCATAAAACAGTAAGTGTCCCAACTCCTCCACTTGCATTTATTGTTGCGCTTCCATTACTGCATGTTGAACAACTCGCATTTGTGCTTGTATCGATTATTACAATTGGATCAGGTTCTGTAATTGTTATTGTATCAAATGCAGCAACTCCATTGCTGTCTGTTACAGTTACATAATATGTATTTGCACAAAGACCATTTTCACTTTGCGTGGTGGATCCATTGCTCCATTGATAAATAAAAGGAGCAACTCCATTGCTTACAGCATTCGCACTTCCGGTACATTCGCTAAAACAATTCACATCAGTTGTTTGTGTTTGAATGGAGTTTATATAATTCACTAAAAAAGTATCTGTTATTGTACACCCCATGCTATCTGTAACTGTGACGACATAATTTCCGAATGACAGATTGCTGATTGTGTTAATTGTATCTCCATTGCTCCATAATAAATCTATTGCGCCAATACCCCCACTTATTCCAAGATTTATATAACCATCAACGCAAATAAAACAGCTTGCATCTGAAATTGAGTCAATAAAAGTCAGATCAGAATTGGAACCAACTTCAATACTTCCAAAACTAAGACTCCCTGTTGAATCAGTTATTGTTACAGAATAAACTCCGGCACAAAGACCCGTTATAGTTTGCGTAGTTGCTCCATTGCTCCATAAAAAAACATTGGGTAATACTCCAACACTTGTAACTGTTGCAGTTCCATCACAAGTATTATTGCAAGTCTCTACTTGAGTTTGAAATTGCAAAATTGACATTCGAGCAACATAATTAAAGGCAATACCTGAAGTACCTCCAGTACCACCACAGCCAACATATAGCTCACCGTTAAATATAGCAAAATCACCAATACCTCCAATAAATTCATTTCCAAAAAATTCCCAAATTGAATCTTTGAAATAGGCAATTGTTCTATAATATGTAGTATCAAAATTTAAACTACCGTTTCTCCAAAGGTTCTGATTATAAAAACCAATGCACCCCGGAGCCCCATTAAGAGTATTTCCAAGGTGACTCCAAATTGTTCCATTCCATTTCGCAAAATAATGAGCTGTATCATTTCCAGCGTTACTGAACATACCTCCTGCATATAAATTGGCTCCATCGGTACCAAGTGAAAATACCTCGTCGTTATATGGATCAGTCCCATATAAACCCGAATAAAACTGTTCCCAATTGGTACCATCCCACATCGCAATATTTTTTGCAGGAATATTTCCTGCCTCCCAGAATAAACCTGCCGCAACTAATTTCCCTTGATAACCAATAATAGCCTGTACAGATGATGAACATAGACATCCACCAACTCCTGATTTTAATGAGTCCCATGCTGTACCTGTCCATCTGGCAATTCCATTCATGGGCTTAAAGCCTTGATAAGTAAAATTTCCTCCTGCATATAATTCTCCATTCACAACTGAAAGAACATATACCCCACCATTAAAAGAAGGAAGGGATGACCATGTAGTTCCATTCCACTTCCAAACTTTATTTTGACTTATTCCTCCAACATATACATCATTATTATAGACAGTAAGTGCATTTACTACAAAGTTTACACCTGTACCCAGTGCAAACCAATTAACTCCATCCCATTTGGCTATATTTTTAACTACAATTCCTCCAGCATGAATAAAAGAACCTCCTGCGTATAAAACATGATTTATAGTATCAGAATAAAATCTCCGAATACCAATGCTTGAAAGTTGAAATTGATTGGTCATTCCCGTTCCAACTGTTTTCCATTCCTGAGCATTTATTGAGCAAGAGAAAAAAAACAAAACAAGTGACAGTTTAATTGTTTTCATTAACAATAAGTTTCGCAGTTGTTTGTGTTTCATATTTTCATCACTCAACAAATATAACCCGCTCCACCCGTGTATGGTGTTTTCACTAACACGAGTTTTTGTGCTGCCGAAAATTTTATTTCCCAGTTCAGCTCGGTCTGTGACAGAGCTGCAATAAATGAGTTCCATTTGCAATGGAACAATTCCGCCAAAGCGAAAAAAAGGTTTAAGCCTTGTTGTAAATTTCATCACTCATTTTTTTTAATCAACGAGTTTCATTGCCTGCAACTCCTTATTTATATTATAGAACTATAATCAGCCTTCAACAAAGTACATATCTATTTGTCCTTTGTTTTTTGCTTCAATCTTTCCGCGATGTGTGCAGGTGAATTTATCTTTCACTAATTCATAAGTGGTTCCTGAAATATTTACTTTTTCAATTTGTCCGCTGCTTTCCATTCGCGATGCGGTGTTTACCGTATCGCCCCATATATCGTAAGCGAATTTTTTTATTCCTACAATACCCGCAACCACCGGACCTGTATGTATGCCTAATCGCAAATCGAAATAGGGCTCAGCGTTTTTTATTCGTTCCTGTTTGTGAAATAAAATAAACTGCTGCATTTCCAAACCGGCGCGTACCACATCTTCGGCATGTGTTGCATTCGGCACGGGCAATCCGCCAACACACATGTAACTGTCGCCTATGGTTTTTATTTTTTCAATGCCGTAACGCGTTACTATCCGGTCGAATTCGCTGTAACAATAATTTATTTCGGCAACCAATTCATCAGGAGTCAGGATTTCGCTGGCCTGCGTAAAATTTTTAAAATCAGTAAACATCACTGTTACCGAATCAAAACTTTTTGCTTTGGCTGTTCCTGTGGCTTTTAATTCTTCTGCTGTTTCTTCAGGCAAAATATTCAAGAGCAATTCATCACTGCGTTTTTTACCCGATTTTATTTTATTCCGCTGACGAAAAAATATTCCGGCAAAAATCAGCACCACTGCAAATCCGCCAATGAAACTGTTGCGCACAATTTTTTGTCGCCTGATTTCCTGCTCCTGAATTTTTTTATCCTTGGTGAGTAAATTAATTTCAGATTGTTTTTTATGAATGTCGAAATCAAACTGAAGTGAACCGAGTTTTTTATCAGTATCAATATTATAAAGCGTGTCCTTGGTGCTGGTCAGTAACAATTGATAAGTGAATGCGTTTTTATAATCGTTCAATTTATAGTAAGCATTGGCAAGGCCTTCATAAATCATTTTTAATTCATAACTGGCCGAACTGATTTCAAGCGAAATGACTTCGGCATTTTTATAATTCGTAACCGACTCTTTGTAATTTCCTTCTTCCTGTTGCGCTTTTGCCAAACCCATTAACGATTGAGTCATGTATAATTTCGAATCATTTTTTTGCGCAATGGCAAATGCATCACTGTGATATTTTTCGGCGGTTTTATATTCTTTCCGGTTTAAATAAACTTTACCAATGTCATTCAATGCATATGGATATGATTCGGAGCCTTCGTAAGCTTTCAGTGCCTGTTCGAAATAAAAAAGTGCAGAATCGTTATTCTGTTTTGTTAAATAAATTTCACCGATGCCTACTGTAACGGTTCCAAGAATATCAGCATCATTTAACTGCTTGCTGAATGGAAGTGCTTTGTAATAATAAATGAGTGCTTTATCAAGTGTTTGTTTTTTGTTTTGATAGACATTGCCAATATTAATGAGTGCGGTAGTAATTCGTAAGTTGTTTTTAATTTCTTCTGCCAGAAAAAGTGATTGTAAATAATATTCAAGTGCTTTTACATCTTCACTTTTATCAAAATAAACCGAACCAATGTTATTGGCAATATTCGATTCACCGGTTTTATCGCCGATGGAATGAAAAACCTGCAGCGACTGATCAAAATAATTCAAGGTCTCCACAAAATCTTCAACCTGATAATAATAGAAGCCTATGAATTTGAAAGCATATGCTTTTCCTTTTTTAAAATCCAGTTTATCAGCAAGTGCTACCGCTTTTAAACCTGTTTCAAGTGCTTCTTTTTTAT
>JAHEZG010000182.1 GCA_023251195.1 Chitinophagaceae bacterium
AATTTTTTATTGTTATCAAGTAACACATAAAAGGGTTGGGTGTTGGTTTGATAATTTGAAGCCTGAATATCACTGTACCAATTGCCAAGTGTTTTTATTTTCTTACCGCTGAAGGCTGAAATGTACTGTTGTGCTTCGGACAATTTTGTTTTGTCATCCACAAACATGCTGATGACCACATAATTTTCTTTCATTCTTTTTAAAACATTTGCATCGCTCCAAACTGCTGCTTCCATCTTCCGGCAATTCACACATGACCATCCGGTGAAGTCGAGCATTACAGGTTTGCCCGATTCTTTGGCCGCCTGAATTCCTTCTTCGTAATCAAAGTATCCATCAATGCCATGTGGCATGTGAAATACATCGTCATATTTTTTTTTCTTGGATGAATGGGTGGTTGAATTTGAAACTCCTTCAATTAATAATCTGGATAAATCAAAATCCTGTGTGGCTTGTGGTGGAGAGAATGCGCTGATTGCTTTTAAAGGCGCGCCCCATAAACCCGGTACCATGTATAATGCAAATGATAAAGATGCAATTGCAAAAAATAATCGTGGAATGCTTACATAATGAATATCGCTATCGTGAGAAAATTTTAATTTGCCAAGAAGATAAAATCCAAGCAACGAGAAAATCACTATCCATAAAACCAAGAATACTTCGCGGTCTAATAAATGCCAGTGATAGGCGAGGTCAACATTAGAGAAAAATTTAAGCGCCAATGCCAACTCAATAAATCCTAAGACCACTTTAACAGAATTTAACCAGCCGCCGGATTTGGGAAGAGAATTTAACCACCCCGGAATAAGTGAAAACAATCCGAATGGCAATGCAAGTGCTAATGAAAATCCAAACATGCCAATGAGTGGACAAGTATCATTTCCACCAACTGCGGCTTGAACTAATAGTGAACCTATGATTGGACCGGTGCATGAAAATGAAACCAGCGCAAGTGTGAATGCCATGAAAAATATTCCAATCAATCCGCCACGGTCGCTCATGCTTTCCGATTTATTTACCCATGAACTTGGCAGGGTAATTTCAAACGCTCCGAAAAAAGAAATGGCGAATATCACGAAGATGATAAAGAAGCCCATGTTGAAATAAACATTGCTCGCCATATCGTTGAGCGCATCGGAGCCAAGCAATTTTGTTATGGTGAAACCAAGAAAAACATAAATAATAATTATTGACAGTGCATAGATTAATGCATTAGCAATCCCTTTCTTTTTATCCTTTGTACGCTTTGTAAAAAAACTTACGGTCAATGGAATCATTGGAAACACGCACGGTGTTAACAAGGCCAATAGTCCGCCGAGAAACCCGCCGAAAAATATTTCCCAACCACAAACACCATCATTAGGCTGAAGAAATTGTTTGTTAAAATCGGCTGTGGAAGTTGAGTCGGCTGAGGAATTAGCTGTTTGCTTTATGGAAGTATCTGCCTTAACCGTATCCAAATTTATTTTAACAGTATCTGTTTCAATTTTATTTATCACTAAATCATTTGAATGCAATTTCAATTCAAAATCATAAGTAGTTGGCATCAAACAAACTTCCTTGCAAACCTGGTATTCCAAACTTCCTTTTACAATTGCATCAGCAGCAATTAATTTTATTTTCTGAGTGAATACAGCTTTGTGCTTATAATAAAGTAATGTTTCATCCAACTCTTTTACATATTCTTTTTCAAGAGTTCCCGCTTCTCTGATTTTTCCAACTTCAATAAAATTTTTATTCTTTTCGATTGTTAACGAAACCGGAATTGATATTCCAACATAAGTGGTTGAAAACACATGCCAACCTTCATCGAGACTAACTGTAACTGAAATATCAAATTCTCCCTTACCTAAATCTTTAACAGTGTGCGACCAATGAGCGGGGTCGAGCATTTGTGCTGAAGAAATTCCAACGAAAACAAAAATAAAAAACAGAAAGAGTTTGAATGATTTCATTCGTTAATGATAACAGTTTTTGAAAATAAAGTTAGCGCAGTAAATCATCCATCACATCCACCTCCATTTTTCCGGCATAAGAAATCAATGAACGGAAAAGTTCAATGCCATCAGTATTTCCTAACACAGATTCGGCAGCGCGTTCAGGATGCGGCATCATTCCAAAAACATTTTTTGCAGCGTTGGTAATTCCGGCAATATTTTCCAATGCGCCGTTCGGATTTGCTTCATCATTCACTAAAGCATTTTCATCGCAGTAGCGAAAAAGTATTTGACCGTTATCATTCATGCGAGAAAGTTGTTTTGCATCAACAAAATAATTTCCTTCGGCATGAGCAATTGGAATTTTATACGCTTTGTTCAAATCCAGATCAGCAGTAATTGCTGAATCGTTATGAACCGCTTTTATAAAAACATTTTTGCAAATAAAATTCCGGTTGCTGTTGCGCATCAATACACCGGGCAACAATCCGGCTTCGCATAAAATCTGAAAGCCGTTGCAAATGCCCATTACAAATCCACCACTGTTGGCAAAAGAAATAACAGAATCCATAATCGGAGAAAAACGGGCAATGGCGCCTGAGCGTAAATAATCGCCATACGAAAATCCGCCTGGAAGAATAATACAATCCTGTGAGTCAAAACCTTCTAACTCCTTGTCTTTGTGCCACAGAATTTTTACTTCCTGTTGCAATACATTTTCCAACACATGAATCACATCATGATCACAATTGGAACCGGGAAAAATCACTACACCAAATTTCATTCAACTAAATTTTTTGTTTCAATTTATTATTGGAAGCCACAAAGGTAAAGTTTAAAATAAAACTTATTGCTTTGGAATCAATGGCAGTGTAATTTCAAAATCAAAGGTTGCCGGTGGCACGCACACTTCCTTGCAAGTCATGTACTCCATGCTTCCTTTAATGGTAGCAATCTTGCTCAATAGTTTTACTGTTTGTATAAACACAACTCTGCCTTTATAATACATGGCCATTTCTTTTTCACTGCCGAGGTCAATTTCTTCTTTTATCAATTCACCTTGTTCCTGCAGTTTTCCTACCACTTCGTAATCAACACTTTTCTCTAATGTAAAAGTTGCCGGAACTGAAATGCCAACATAATCTTTTGAAAAAATATGCCAGCCATCATCAAGCGTGCATGAAATCATGATGTTGAATTCACCGTTTCCCAAATCTTCAACAGAGTAACTCCAATGCGCCGGATTAACTATTTGTGCTGAACCACTTTTTTGAATAACGAAACTCAGCACGAGAATTAATGCAAAAAAAATTTTCATGATTTAAAAGTTTTTTTATGTTTTTTTTATTCAAATAAATTCAATTGGTTTTCAAATTGAAAATAGAGAATGAGCAAAAGTAGCGTTAAATGAAAAATCTCTGCTATCCACCATTTTTTTAACATTGGCAATGAGTAACTAATTGCTGTTGCAACCGGAATAACCAACCAGATGAAATTTTCTACTCTGATATTCGATTGCAAAAAAACAGACGCAAATCCGAGCAACGAAAACAGCAACAGCACTGCAAAGTAATTTCTGATTTGTACCAGCGCTTTAAAATAGTTCTGTTGAATTTTCATCAGACTCCATATCACGGCTATTAAAACCACCAGTGAAATAATAATTACTTGTGTGTTGGTTACGAAACCAAATTCTTCGTTCATCACTTTTCGGAAAGTGATGTTGTTAAAAAATTCGGGCAACCGATCAAACCAGAAAAAATAAACGGCTGATAAAAAATATGGAACAATGGCGCCAATTAACAGCACCATCCATTCTCCAATTTTAAATGGACGAAGAATAAGCACTCCGAAAAAAAGAAATAATAAAAATGCAAGTGATGGAAAATAAAAAAGTGATGATACTGAAATAACAAACCCCAAATCAAATATCTGACTGCTTACATTTTCCTTTTTATAAATGGAAAAAAGTAAATCAATTTCAATTAATAAAAAAAGATTGGCAACGAGTGCCGGCGATAAAAAAAGAAAATTCTGAAACATGCAGGAAAGCAATATAAACAGGTAGGCTCCCAAATAATTGCCGCGCTCCGTTATTTTATGTTTATCAAGTATGGTATTGAAATACAAAGCCTGTGTAAATAACAAGGCAACCGAAAATACATTTATTACAAGCACCTGATTGAACGGAATTAAACTCAACAACCACATCAACGCAATGCTCAACGGGTTTACAAACTCACCCGCATAGGTTACCGGTTTATAAAACGCACATGTATGAAGCAAGATTACTGATACTAAAACCAGCATTACAACAAGCGGATGATTTGATTTATAAAAGCGCAGCAAGTGATTTTAAAATAAAATTTTTAAGTATTGCAAATATCCTTTTTTCAAACTGGGGATGACCATTTCGTTGGGCGAAACCTGCTTGCCGGCTACGGCCAGCGGAAGCAATCCTTTTTTATCAGCATTAAAAATTTCTGTCCGGTTTACTTTCCCATCTGATTGCATTGTAAATGCCGACAACACATTTGTTCCACCGGCAAAATCGTTGTAAATTAAAATCAATTCGGTTGGAGCAATCAGCAATGCAAATGATGAAAATATTCCGCCGTCGCTTTCGGTTTGCTGTTTTTTGTGCAACACCTGACTCCATTCTATGCTATCCGTATTTGAAATACTACAAGCCACAATTTCGTTGTAGTGATAATAATTTACAGTAAGCGATGAGCTGCCTCCAAAATTTCCATACCCTGTTGAATTGAACGACTCAGTTGATACCGAATGCGATTCTGTTAAAAAAATTATTCCACTGTTTTTTTTAATAATCATAGCAGATGGATGGAAAAAATAAAAGCCATCATTCCGTTTCGGTGGATTGTTGCCCGAAAGGTTTATAAGTAAATCGGCGGAAAACTGAATCATCTTATCAGCGACAATGGCTCCTGTATTCTGATATCGATTTAAAAAAATTCCATCCGACTCATTACCAGGCGAATCAGAATACAACCCCGCCAGAATTAGCTGATTGGAATTAAAGTCTCGACGCACGATTGGCTCGGTAAATATCATTCCGGCTTCTTCAGTCAGGGTTTTTGTAAAAACCATTGAGGAGTCGTTAAATGTCATCAGCATTATTTTATTATATGGAAAATCATTTCGTAAATTTTTTACCTGATTTTCTCCAATAACAAACCAGCAAAGCAATGAATCATCCAATTCAGCGGTCAGTAATTCCGGCTCCAGAAAATCAGTGCTGCGAAAAGCGTTTTTCCATTTAAGGTTTAATAAAGCGTCAACGCAAAATGCATGCATACTTCGCTTGTCAGCGATATTCAAATCTTCAAAATAAATTAAAAATCTCTTTTTATTTGCTGAAACTGAATAATTCATTTTCGGAACATTCAGCAAGGTAGATGTGGCCAGTGTGTCAATGGTAATTGACGGACGAATTAGATTTAATTGTTCATCTACCTTTGCTGCCTTCAGCATAGTCATGCCCTTATATTGAATGGTGTAAAAAACAATTGCTGAATCTTCAATCAGTATTATTTTCCCAATGTTTACAAAACCAACCTCTTTTAATGAAAGCGGTTTCTTCCATTTGAGTTTCATATCAAATGAATACAATTCAATGGTGTGCGAATTTTTTCCGGCATTCATGGCCACTATTCCATCGCGGTTGGTACCAAGCACCTCAAACCGGTTGCTTCCGTAATTTAATTTTTCAGGAAGTGAAACCTCATAGCTCTGCGCACTCAATAATTTTATTGATGCAGCTAACAAAAAAACCAGAAGCAAAATTAATTTTGACCAATTAGGCACCGCTCAAAAATAAACGCAAACTGCTGATGCAACTATTTATTCATTTACTTTCGTAAAAGATGCGGTTTCTCAGAATTATTTTTTTATCAATAATTTTTTCAATGAAATTTTTATTGCTGTTCGGTCAGCAATCGAAAACTCATTCGTATCAGTTTGCATTGGAACCAGCTTTCAAATACGGAAAAATTCTGAAACACACAGTAAATTTTAAACCTGCTATTGAGCAACATTCGTTATCGGCTGAACTGAATTTTACATGGCAAAGCAATGGTGAAAAAGAATGGCAACAGCTATTGCATTATCCGGCGTGGGGAGTGGCAACGGGTTATACCTACTTCGGAAATAAAAATGTTTTGGGTGAAGAATATTATGTGGTTCCCAATGTTCAATTCCGCTTGGCCGGAAATAAAAATATTCAGTTGTGGTTGAAAGCCGGAGTTGGACTGGCTTGGTTAACCAAGCATTACGATGCATTGCAAAATCCAACGAACGATGTTATTGCTTCTGCCATAAATAATTCTTCCACCGTTGCATTGCGGTTTAAAATAAAAGCATCCCCAAAACTGAGTTTGGTTTTGGGTGGATCTTTCACCCACTCATCAACCGGTGATGTTCGAATGCCCAATCTCGGAATCAATGTTCCAACTGTTGATTTAGGAATTTTGTTTTCATTTTCTCCTCTGAACAATGAATTGTTTAATCATGGTTCGATACCCATTCAAAAAAGAAAATCAATTGTATTAACCATTCGGGGCGGAGTAGGTATGTACGAAATATTTATTCCCGATGGACCTATTTACCCGCTCATTTTAAACGAAACCGGCATTGGAAAATATTTTGGTAAGTGGAATAAATTTTCAGTTGGCGTGGAAACTTTTTACAGCGCAGCGAATTTTCATTTTGTCCAGGAACAAAAAATAGGAACCAATTACCTGAAACAATCAATTGTGATTGCGCCTTTCATACAAGATGAAATGGAATGGGGGCCAGTTTCATTTACTATGATGATTGCATACCAAACAAAACAAACCACACTATCAGGAACAGCAATATACCAGAAACTCGGGGTGAATCATGCCATTTATTGTTTCGGCCAAAACAAACAACGCAAAATAAGTTTCGGAATTTTTCTGACCACGCATTGGGCGAATGCCGATTATGTTTCTTCATTATTGAGTTTGCAGATATGATTTTGCTCTCAACACTTTTTATATTTTAGCACCCGATGAAATTTAAACCAACAGTTGACCAGGTCAACTATCTCAACATAGGATTAATGTTAGTTGCCGCAGTGTGCGCCTTCTTTCGTCCGTTCGAAACCTTTTTATTTGCTTATGCTTTTTTCGGACCGGCTCACTACCTCACCGAAATCAGCTGGTTGCACGATCGGAATTATTTTACAAAAAGAAAGTTTGATTGGATTTGGTTGTTGCTCGCAGGAGTAATAATTACTCTGGCGAATTTTAACCTCGTTCCGAATTTACCCGGTAGTGCCGGCACGGTAATCATATTTGTGGCTTTCATTGCTGCATTGGTTTTTGTTACTGTAAGTAACACAGTGTTAAGAATTGTACTCATCGTAGCATCGGCGGTCGGCAGTAAATTTTTGGTTGACTTCGGTGGGTTTCAATCCATTTTTGGTGTGTTTATGCCAACGCTTATACATGTATTTATTTTTACCGGACTGTTTATCCTTGTTGGAGCTTTGAAAGGAAGAAGTCTTACAGGAATACTTTCATTGGTTGTTTTTATAGTTGTGGCAATAAGTTTTTTCTACTTGCCGGTTAGTAACGGCCATTATGTACCTACTGATTATGTAAAGGGAAGCTATGGTCATTTAAAAAATGATGGTTCGTTTTCCGATGGATTTATCAGCTTGAATTACCACATCATGTCGGTTTTTAATCTGCACGATTTCGGAAAACCAACTGTTGACTTTCAACAGTTCGTTGATGGGTTTAATAATTTCCTTTTTCAGAATCCGCTTTCACTTTCTATCATGGCATTCATTGGGTTTGCTTACTTATATCATTACCTGAATTGGTTTTCAAAAACATCGGTGATTCAATGGCACAATATTCCACGGTCTCGATTTGTAGCCATCATTGTTCTTTGGTTATTATC
>JAHEZG010000006.1 GCA_023251195.1 Chitinophagaceae bacterium
CAGGTAAATCTTCATGACTATGTGAATGTGCTGCAGCTTTTTTCTGTGCATCACCTGAAATTCTTAAAATGTGTTTTGTTTCGGCCATTGCTATCACAGGCATTGTCTTCGCGAACAACATAAATGCTGTGAGGAATAATCCAACTGTTCCTGCAAAAATGCTGATCTCTACATAGGTCGGAGAATAATATGACCATGAAGAAGGAATGAAATCACGGTGAATAGATGTAACGATAATTACGAATCGCTCGAACCACATTCCGCAATTAATAATGATTGACATAAAGAAAGTAAACCAAACACTACGGCGTAAAGGTCGAACCCAGAACAATTGCGGACTGATAACATTACAAGTCATCATTCCCCAATATGCCCACCAGTATGGTCCGAGTGCTCTGTTTGCAAATGCATATTGCTCGTAAATATTTCCGCTATACCATGCAACAAATAATTCGGTGATGTAAGCTGAACCAACAATGGAACCGGTTAATACAATGATTTTATTCATTGATTCAATGTGTTCCAATGTAATGTATTGCTGAAGGTTCATTACTTTTCTTGCAACCAACATCAATGTCAACACCATTGCGAAACCGGAGAAAATTGCACCGGCAACAAAGTATGGAGGGAAGATGGTGGTGTGCCAACCGGGAATAACTGAAGTGGCGAAGTCAAAGGATACAATGGTGTGAACTGAAAGTACAAGAGGAGTAGAAATACCTGCAAGAACTAATGAAAGTGCTTCGTGCCGTTGCCAGTGTTTTGCTGAACCGGTCCATCCGAAACTTAAAACTCCATAAATCCATTTTACAAATTTCTTTTTTGCACGGTCACGAACGGTTGCGATATCAGGAATTAACCCGGTGTACCAGAATAAAAGTGAAACAGTAAAGTATGTTGAAATAGCGAACACATCCCATAATAATGGTGAGTTAAAGTTCGGCCATAGTGGTCCGCGTGAGTTAGGGTAAGGAAGATTAAAAAATATTAACCATACGCGACCCATGTGAAATATCGGAAACAAACCAGCACAGATTACAGCAAAAATCGTCATTGCTTCTGCCGCACGATTTATAGCCATACGCCATTTCTGACGGAACAATAAAAGAATTGCAGAGATCAAGGTTCCAGCGTGACCAATTCCAATCCACCAAACGAAATTGGTGATGTCCCATCCCCAATCAACGGTTCTGTTTAATCCCCATGTACCGATACCGAACCAAACGGTCCAACCAATCATGAACAAACCCCAAGTCATCAACAATGCAGTGAATGTAATCGTGATGAGGTAAAGTCTAGTGGGCTTGCTTTCAATAGGGCGACAAATATCCTCAGTAATCTGATGATATGTTTTGTTGCCGTAAATAAGCGGGGCCCTTACGGCCGATTCTGCGTGCATAATTTTTCTTTAGTTATCTAATTAAGCCATGTTTTCGTTGTTGCGAACTTTCACCATGTAACCGATTGATGGTTTAACATGCAATTCAGCAAGTACATAATAATTGCGTTCGTCTTCTCGGGTTTTTGAAACTGCAGTTTCTTTATTATTCACATCACCAAAAACAATTGCATCAGCAGGACAAGCAGACTGACAAGCGGTTCTTGCTTCTCCATCCACCAATGCTCTGTCTTGTTTTTTTGCATTCAATTTAGCATCCTGTAATTTCTGAACACAGAAACTGCATTTTTCTATTACTCCTCTTGAGCGAACAGTTACATCCGGATTCAACACCATGCGGGTTAAATCATCAATCATCATTGCCACTCCTTCACTCTTATCGTAAGTATTCCAAGGGAAACTATCAGCAGTGGTATAATCAAACCAGTTGAAACGACGAACTTTATATGGACAGTTATTGGCGCAATATCTTGTACCGATGCAACGGTTGTAAGTCATTTGATTTAACCCTTCACTGCTGTGGTTGGTAGCGGCAACCGGACAAACATTTTCGCAAGGCGCATTTTCGCAGTGCTGACACAACATTGGTTGGTGCACCACTTCAATGTCTTCCCAATCTTTTACATCATCATATTGATTTCCTAAACCAATTGCATTTGAGTGTGATTCTTTTGTAACTCGCTCTTTCTCCCCTGCAAATGAATAGTAACGGTCAATACGAATCCAATGCATTTCGTGAACACGGCGAACTTCATCTTTTCCTACAACAGGAACATTGTTTTCAGATGAACATGCAACCTGGCAAGCGCCGCAACCGATGCATGAATTCAGGTCAATGTTCATTCCCCAACGCAAGCCATTATACTCATGAATATTCTGAGGATATAGTGTTACACCATTTACTTCTTCATATTCTTTTATCGATTCGTTTCCGGCAGAAGCATCTTTCTTATATTCAGAAAGTGTTGTTTGCTGAATCACATTTCTTCCTTCAAAAGTTCCGTGTGTTTGAGTGATTGCCAATTCATATTTATTGCCCGTTGGTTTCACACTCACTTTTGAATTTGAATAGCTCATTGTATCGCCACTCATGGAAACAAAAGGGTACACATTTTTTCCAACGCCATCACCGGCACGGCCACATTTTTCGCGACCTAAACCAACAGCAACCGCAATGGTATTATTTGCAATTCCGGGCTGAAGCACTACGGGTAATTCCATTTTGAAATCACCGGTGCTCACTTCAATCATATCACCTTCAACCAGATTATTTTCTTTTGCATATGGAACCGGAATCATTGCGACTGTATCCCATACTACTTTAGTTATTGGGTCCGGATTTTCCAATAACCATGGATTGTTTGCATACTTTCCATTTCCTAATCCTACTGATTCGAATATCACCAATTCCATTCCATCAGCTTTCTTTCCGCCAACTGCAGAAGCAGCAGAATTTACATCACCGGCGAATGCAATTGCTGTAGAAGCTGCAGAAGCTTTCTCATAAACACCTACACGAATGCAATTATCCCAGAATGATTGAAAGTTTGTTTCTTGAGTTTGTGTTGGGAAAACATATTTCTCCCAGTTTTTCTTAATCAGTGTCGAATAATCATCTGCACTGTCCATCCATTTCAATAAACTATCAGCTGCCTGACGAGTTTTAAAAATCGGATTGATGCATGGTTGACTTAAACTGTATTTCCCCAATTTAACTTCTGCATCATTCCAGCTTTCTAAATAATGATTATCCGGTAAATGATATTTTACTAATGAAGTTGTTTCATCTTTTCTGTCATTGAAAGAAATAGTGAGTCCAACCTTTTTCAATGCATCACCGAATTTTTTTCCTTTGGAAAAACTGTAAACCGGATTGGTATTGTAAATGATTAAAGCATCTACTGAACCGGCTTCCATTTCGGCAACCAAATCAGAAAAATCTTTATCATAACCCTGTGCAACATTGGTATAATTATCTATATCAATGGTGTTACCGTAACTGCCCAAAATATCATTAATAGCATTTACAATAATTTGTGAGTTAGTATCATTTGAACCGCACACAACCAATGAAGCATTTTTATTCGCCCACATTTCAGCAGCAGCTTTGTTCAATGACTTGCTTGCTTTATCAGAAACTTTTCCGCCTGAAACTCCGGCTTTACCTGCAAAACCTGCAATCATATTATAGAGTGCAATAATTGCATCGCCTTCTTCTGATGGTTTTATTGCAACTCTTTTATCAGCATTACTTCCGGTTAATGATACATTAGATTCAAACTGATAATGGCGAGACATTTCAGCTTTTGCTTTCGATACTTTTCTGTTCGTTACATACTGCTTAGTAAATTCAATCGGTGATATCCATGAACCCAGAAAATCAGCAGCGAAAGAAACTATCACTTTTGCTTTATCAAAATTATAACCCGGAATTACACGCTTGCCGAAACTTTTTTCATTGGCAGAAAGTATTCCTGCATTTGACATCGGTTCGAAAACAACATGCTTTGTATTACCATAGTAGGTTCCGAAATCAGCAATCAGATTTTTTGTTGAAGGACTTAAAACGGTGGAAGAAAGAATGCGGATGTTTCCTCCCTTGGTTTTAATTGCAGCCAATTGATTTTTAATATCAGAATCAGCAGTTGTCCATTCAACAGGTTTACCTTCATGCTCTGGGGCATGCATTCTTGCTTTATCGTATAATGAAAGTATGGAAGCCTGGGCTCGTGCATTGGTTCCACCTTTAGTTACAGTCGAATTTGAATTGCCTTCAATCTTAATAGGGCGACCATCTCTTGTTTTTACTAATATGCTGCAATAGTCACTTCCATCAGCATATGTTGATGCATAATAATTTGCCAGACCGGGTACAATTTCTTCCGGCTTAATAACATAAGGTATTGCCTGACGAACCGGAATTTTACAACTTGCTGCAATGGTAGCAGCAGTTACACTGAACCCAAGCATTTTTAAAAAGTCGCGGCGCGCTCTTGGCTTTTGAACAAAGTTGCTGTTAAAGATTTCCTCAATCGGAAGTTCTTCAGCAAACTCTTTGTCGCGCTCATGAATAAACTCCGGAGTTTCTTCCAATTCAGCGAGACCTTTCCAATATGATTTATTTTCCATCCAGTGTTATTTTACAACTGAGGTTTCAAAATTTTAGTAATGACATTTTTGACATTCCGTTCCACCCAAATCACCTTCAGTTACCTGCGAAATTTTTCCGGTCTTTAATTCTTCATGCAGTTTGCTGAAAAGCGGATCGTAATATTTATTTTCGGTAAACTGAGTTGCTGTATTGCGGTGACAATTAACACACCAGCCCATTGACAGACTTGCAAATTGTTTTACCTCATCCATTTCCTGTACAGGTCCATGACAAGTTTGACAAGCTACTTGCCCGGCTTTCACATGTTGAGAGTGATTGAAATAAACATGGTCGGGAAGGTTGTGAACTTTAACCCACTTGATTGGCTGGTTGTTATCATAAGCAGCATAAATTTTTGAAATCTCAGCAGTACCTGTTATTGGTCCTTCTTTAATTGCCTTGTGGCAATTCATACAAATATTAACTGAAGGAATAGAAGCGGTTTTACTTTTCTCAGCTCCTGCATGGCAATACAAACAATTGATTTGATTTTGACCGGCATGAATTTTATGAGAAAATTTTATTGGTTGAATGGGTTGGTAATTGCGACTACGACCAAGACTCTGACCTTCATTCACCATCCAGTAACCCAAAAACATCACACACATAAATAACATGAGCGCAACATTTCCTTTTGAAAATATGGCTCTGAAGAATGGGCGCTCTTCAGGTATTTCATCCCCTTCTTTTTCTCCGGCATACCGACGAAGATTATTGTTGATTCGAAATATTAAAAAACTTAATCCTGCAAGTGTTACAACTACTATCCAGAGAATTCCGGTATAGTTATCAGCACTTTCTTCAATGGCTCCTGATGCCCCACCTGCTACAGTATTTGGAACAACCGGAACTTTATTACTTGCATCACCAATATATGCAATGATTGATTTGATATCATCATCAGAAAAAGACAGAAATTGAGTCATGCTCGCCTTCTTATATTCTTCAAAAATTGCAATCGCATCTTTATCGCCACTTGCACGGAAGGCAACATTGTTGCGTATCCAACTAATTAACCAGGCTTCTGATCTTTTCTTGTCAGCGTTCTTTAATGATGGCCCGACCAATACCTGGTCTTTATCAGGAGTAGTGTGGCAGGAGCGACAATTATTTGCAAACAGTTTTTGACCATCGGCAACACTTACGGCAGCATTTGAATTTGAAATACTAAAAGAAAAAATAAACGAAAGCAGAAAAAGCAATCTGGCCGAAACCCTTGTTAACTCAGCAATCCGCGAGGGCTTGTAGTAAAATGTCATGCGGGCTATTTTTTTTTGAATGGTGGCAAAAATATACAGGCAAGTGAGGTTTTTATATTGTTGTGAAAAAATATTTTAACACAACAAACATTCGACCTCTAATTATTACATTTTGTGATCGTAATTTTTTGGAATTATAGGAAAATGAATTCGCTTCAAAAGCTTGATGAGTAAATGTTTCGGAGAAAATGTATTGGTTTTTTTATTTTAAAAAATGAAAATTTTCTGCGCAGATTTTTTAACTGAAATATTTTTTACTTTAGAATAAATCTAAGTTTTTAAGGAGCGTTTTCAATAATTTGCACGGGCTTTGTCATTATCCTTGCACTAAAGAAAATTAGTATGAAAAAAATTCTTTTACTTTTTATTTCAATCAGTGTATTAGCAAGTTGCACAAGCATTCAAAAAGAATTGCGCAACGGCGATTATGATTCGGCTTTTGAAAAAGCTTTGAAGCGTGTGAAAAATAATCCGGGTAAAGATAAATATGCAGTTTGGCTCGAAGCAGCTTCGGATAAGGCATATACAAGAGACATGAAACAAATTGAGTACTGGAAAAAAGAAGGAGAACCATCGCACTTAGTTGACATTTATTACTTGCTGAATAATATTCATAACCGACACAATGCCGTTGAGCCAATTACTCCATTGCACATCAGCAGCAAAAAAAGAGATGCCGTTTTTAAAGATGTAGCAGATGAAGATTTGATTGCTGCAAAAACAAAGGCGGCTGATTATTTATATACGCATGCTATAAAAATTATGGCAAGCAACAACCGGTATGATGCGCGAAATGCATATGATGAATTATTAAAAGTGAAAGAATTTTTTCCCGGCTTCCGTGATGTGGATGCACAAATTCAAAATGCTTATACCAAAGGAATCAGTCATGTGTTGTTGAATGTGGTGAATGTTTCGAACGCAATTATGCCTGCGGGTTTGGAAAAACAATTGACTTCGATTGATATGATTGGATTGAATTCGCTTTGGGTGAAGTTCGATAGTAAAGCAACCGAAGGAACCACTTATGATTACAGAGTGATGGTTCATTTAGTAAAAATTGATGCCGGTCCCGAACAGGTTTTGAAAAATAAATATACCGACACTAAAAAAGTGGATGATGGTTTTGACTATGTGCTGGATGCAAAAGGGAATGTGAAAAAAGACAGTTTGGGTAACGATATGAAAACAAAAAAATATAAAACCATTGCCTGCGATTTAATTGAAACCGTGCAACAAAAAGATGGATTGGTAAGCGCCACTGTTGATTTTTATACTGCGCAAAATGAATTGATTTACTCTTATCCAATAAGCGGAATGAGTCACTGGCAATATGTAAGTGCTGTTGCAATAGGCGATTTGAATGCGCTCACTGATGCAAGCCGCGCAAAACTCGCACACACAGTTCCGGCTCCTTTTATTTCTGATGAAGAAATTGTTTTAATGGCGGGCGAACTATTGAAACCTTACTTGAAAAGTGCGATTGAAAATAACAGGGGATTGGTGAAGTAACTTATAATGAATAACAAAAAGTGAAAAGTGAATATTTTTCCTGATTGGTTATTGAATATTTTACTCAATAAAAAATTTCCCGCTGTAATATTTCTGCTTGCTGCGGATGTGGTAAAAATAAATTCCTGTTGGTGCAAGCGATAAATCAATAGTTGGGTTTTCGTTTTCAATTATTGTTGATGCTACCTGTTGACCGAGTTGGTTGTAAATAATTATCTCATCTCCGATTAGTGGATTGTCGGAAAGATGGAAGGTGATTTTTTCATCGATGATAGAATAAAAAATTTCAGGATTGAAAATCAATTTCACTCCATCGTACCAGAAAACATAGGGAGCCGACATAACAGTGCACGAATCATTGTAAATGGCTTCAGCGAAAAAAGGACCGACCGAGGTGGGCAAATAGTAATTCAGAGTATCACTATATAACGGATTTGTAACTGAATAATAATACCACTGATTCTTTCCAAGATAGGAAGAATACAATGTGTTATTGAGTTCCGTGACTATTGGAATTGGAAGGTTATAATTATAAATGATGAATGAAGATTCTGAAGAACATCCGCTGGCATCTGTTACTGTAACAGAATAATTTCCTGAAGGAATATTATTTAAGTCTTGTTGAATGGAACCATTGCTCCATTGATAAGAGTAAGCAGGAACTCCACCTAATACAGATAAATCAATTTCTCCATCAGATAGACATGATGATGAATCAGAAGCAAAAAAAATATTAGGGGTTGAATTAAATATTTCAACTGAAAGAGAAGAACTACAGCCAATGTCGTCCCAAACTGTTACTGAATAAATACCTGCTGATAAACTATCCTGGTCTTCATCATGAGATAAATTGCTCCACCCAATATTAAATGGTGGCATACCTGAAATGTTAAGGTTTATATATCCATTTTCATTACAAGCAGAGTCACTATGACTTTCAGTTAAAAGTGGTGGTGGTGAATCACTTACAACAACAGTAACTGTATCTTGTAAAAGGCAATTAGAGGTCGTAACAATGAGTTGATAAACTCCTGCTGGAATATTGTTTAAGTCCTGAGTAGTTTGACCAGTATTCCATTGATAGGTAAATGATGATGAACTTCCATTGACTGAAATATCAATATCTCCATTTGAATTACTGCAAACATCATCATGCTCGCAATTGAGATTAGCGTTAACAATATCATTAATTACAGCAACGGCATTTACCAATACTGAACAATTAGAATCTGAAACTAGGGCTTGATAATATCCCGGATGCGCTGTATAAATGGAATCTGTTTCTCCGCTTATCCATTCCCCATTCTTTATCCATTGAATATCGTATCCGCTTGAATTATACAGATGGATTTCAACAGAATCATTACACAAATAATAAACTCCGGCTGGAGAAGTAAATTGATTGTTAAATAGGCATCCACCCCCAGTGTCGCCAGTATTTATAGATTGACCGGGAATCGAATTAACAGCATACTCCTTTAACATCAATTGACCATTAGCTATTTGAACGCGAGCCCATCCATAATAATCATTCCCCCCAGAAATAACCTTTAGCCCAAGATAACCTTCACCAGTCCAACAACCTGAACCCAGGTTAATGGAACCGGGACTTGATGAACAGTTGATTGCAGCACTAAACACATGATATCTAAGTAATGAGTTTGATCCGAAATTGGTTGTACCATTAATTGCATTTCCTAAAATCATTTTTTTAGGATTATCGTTACAGTTAATATCAATTACAATTTCATTTTGATTTTCGCGGTAAACATTAAAACTTGATTCAGCCCAAGATTGAGCTTCACATCCGTATGGGCATGTTATATTTAATCCGGAAATACTAGTTCCTGTCAGAATAAAATCCGTAACACCATCATTATTTAAATCTAAGTGGAAATAACCACAGCTCAAATCAGGAATCACATCAGTATACATAATCTGCGCATCAGCTTTTTCAGCATGCGCCGCAAGAAAGGCAGCCGACATAGTTATATACTGCGCTAACTTTTTTTGAAATGATTCTTCTTTCATGCTGCTGAGTATTTACTCAAAATAAAACTTCCCGCTGTAAGTTTTTTGCTCGGTGCGGATGTAGTAAAAATAAATACCTGGCAGTAAATTAGACAAATCAAATTCTTGATATCGGTTTGCTATTTTTTTTATACTCATTTGTTGCCCCAAATCATTGACTATTTCGACTTGCTCTAATAGTAAAGTATTGTCAGAACATTCAATTACAAGATTTTTATTAAAGATTGAAATATTAATTTCAGTATTATAATTTAAAAAATATTTATCTGAATTTCCAGAACACCCTTCTGTATTCACCACCTCAACCCGATAGCTTCCACTCTTCGTAGCATTAAATTCTTGCTCGTTGTTATTTTTTACTTCAGCGTCATTTAAATACCATTTATACGAATCATATAAATTGGTTGATAGTTTATTTCCATTTTGGTATATCAAAGGCTTTGGTATAAAACCATCATTAAATAATTCAATCTGAAATGTATCAGATACCTGACATAATGAAGATGTAACTACCAATCTATAAATCCCTTCAGAAATAGTTTTCAAATCCAAAGTTGTATCCCCCGTATTCCAATGATAGGAAAAATTAAACGAATTGGAATGAAGAGACAAATTAATAAAACCATTTGAATTCTCGCAGGTTTCATATGCAAAATCAGTTAAATAAATATTAAAGATCTCATTTAAGAAATTTGCTGAGCCTGTAATTATTGCACAGTTTGAATCACTAACAAGTACAGTATATATTCCTGATTCGGTTACTATAAAGGAAGAATCAGTTGCATCAGGAATCCAACTGCCATTTTTCTGCCAATGAATGCTTTCGCCTATGGCATTATTAATATTCAACACAAATGAATCATCAATACAAATAAACTGAGTTGTTATTGGAGACAGGCTAAATGAATCAACAGATGTACATCCATTAATATTTTCTCCTGCAAGAATTGCTGAATCAGGAGAAAGATTAATTGCGTAGTCCTTTAAAACAATATTGTTATAATTCACATCAAACCTTGCCCATCCATAATAATTATTAGCACCATTTATTAGTCGCACTCCAAGAATCTGATCTGTTCCATAAAAACAACCAAAACCCGATGCAGAGGAAGAAGTAGAAAAAGAAAATGCTAATAATGCATCTGATTCATTTATAAATGAATCTTGCACATTAATAATATCAAGTGATGAAACGGGTGATACCCCACCACAGTTATTAGAACTAAACAATAAACTATTTCCGTTTAAACATTCCGCGCTAACAGAAAATCCATCATCTATATCATTGTGTTGCAATTTAAAATCCACCACTCCATCATTATTCAAATCCAAATTGAAGTAAGAATTATGAATAACTAAATCAGGAATCACATCAGTATACATAATCTGCGCATCAGCTTTTTCAGCATGCGCCGCAAGAAAAGCAGCCGACATAGTTATATACTGCGCTAACTTTTTTTGAAATGATTCTTCTTTCATGCTGCTGATTTATAAAACTTGAAATAAAAGTAGAACGGAAACAGGAGAATGAGAGAAATTATTTTTCTTCGGTTAAGAGAAGTGGAAATAAACTTCAACAATTTTTTAGGCAGCAGTATTTGAATAAAGTTTTATACTCTGTAATTCTTTTGCCTTTGAAAATTTTTGTTCTTCAATATCATAATCATCCTGCAACCCAAGCCAGAATTTCGGCGAGTTGCCAAAATATTTACTCAACCGCAATGCAGTATCGGCAGTAACTCTGCGAGTTCCTTTTACAATTCCTCCAACCCTTGTTTGCGGAATACCGATATCTTTTGAAAGGCGATAAGCAGTTATATTCATTGGAATTAAAAATTCTTCAGAAAGAATTTCGCCCGGATGAATGTTGTTCAGTCGTTTCATTTTATTTTTTAGTGCCATTCAATTTTTAATTTTTCACTTTTAGTTTTTCACTTCTCCCTTAGTCCTGTAAAGCGAAGCATCCACCACTTCCACCATTTTATCAATCTCCATTTCTTCATCTAAAAAACTGGCAATGGTTTCGGCAGCTTCCTGCGGGTTTGCTATCACCTCTTTGTAGTTCAGTTTTAAAACTTCAGCCCCCGGAGTTCGTGCAATCCACGCATCGGCTTTTTCTAATTGCTTGGTAAATGCCTCGGCGAGTGCAATGGGATATGCTTCCTGCCGCACCGCACGATTGTGACCAAGCATTACCTGTTGCGAGCGCAGCACTTCATCCATATCGCGCTGCATAATAATAATTTTATAGTTGTATGCAGCAGGTAAATTCGGAAGCAACGGTGCCACCACTTTCACGGCTTTATCAACTGCTTCGTTCACCCATGTGTTATCGCGAAATAAACTTTTTACTTTTTCAAATTCCAGATAACCTTTCGGATTGTTATTGTCGTTTGCACGAATGTTATCAGTCAGAATTTCTACTCCGCCTGCCTTTAACATTTGCATAATCATGCTCGTGCCTGTACGCGGCAATCCTGAAACTACAGTAATAGTGCCTTTTATATTTTCCATAATAAACTGTTCGTGGTATTTTATTTTTTCTTCATCATGCAAGTGCTCTTTATAAATTTTCAATAACCACTGATGTGCTTTGCGGCTTCCCGGCGCCTGACTGATTACGACTTCAAAAGCCATTGCAGCATCATGATACAATTCAAGATTGTACATTGCTTCACCCAAACAATAATGCGCTTGCGGCATGGCATACATTAAACCGATAGCTGCTAAAGATTCTTCAGCAGCTTGTTCATATTCTTTTGTGCGAAGCAGCGAGCGTGCAATTCCAAGATGTGCTGATGCATTGTTTGCATCAATGTCCAATGCACGATTGTATGCCTGCTGCGCCTTCTCCCATTTTCCCAATCGCTGATACACTCTTCCTAATTCGTTATAATAGTATGGCAAGTGTGCGGAGCGCTGTTCAGCTTTCTCGAGCAACTCCATCGCCTTGCGAGGTTTATTTTCAGCAATGAATAATCCTGCTTCTAACAAATCCAATCGTGCGAGTTCCGCAGCTTCTGTTGTTCTGAGTTTATCCATCAGCACACGACACTCTTCATTTTTATTTAGTGCCATGTAACATTCATGCAGTGCTAAACCAAACCGGAGTTTATCAATGTTCTCCGAAAATATTTTTTCGAGAATCACCATCGCCTCGCCGAATTTTTTCCGGTACATTAACACACGCGCTAAATAAAATTGCGATTCGTCGGTAATTTTTTTCAGTGCTTTCTCCTTGTCTTCGCCTGGCTTTTCTACATAACCCAATTCAATTAACTGATCCATTGCCGCTTTTGCCGCCCACGGATCTTCGCGCACATCGCCGGGCAACATGCCTGCATCTCCTTCGGTTACATTTTCCCAGCTGTCAATATAAGTTGGTTCCACTTTTTTATTGAATGATTGCAGCAACGATTTACCAATCATATCTTTTCCAACAGGCAAACCAAAAAGCGTGAGAACAGTTGGAGCAATGTCTAGCAATGTTGCGCCGTAAATGCGCTCATCTTTTTTTATGTGCGGACCTTTCATTGTAAAAATTCCAAAAGGCGCATGTTCAAATGCAGGGCCTGCTGGTTCTTTCGGAATGCGGTTGGGTCGCAGATGATCAGAATGAAAACCATGATCGCTCATGATAATGACAGTTGTATCATCACCCGCCAACTGCAACATTCGTTCAAGCATCATATCATGAAAACGATAAGCGCCCTGCACCACATCTTTATACAACTCATATAAATTATCCGGAATATTTTTTCGCTGCGGCGGATGAAACTTCATAAAGCCGTGACAAAAATGATCAATGGCATCGTAGTACACCGCCATGAAATCCCACTCGGTATTTTGCATTAACCAGGTGGCAGCACCGTGAATAGAAGAACACTCCGCCAGAATTTTTGCAACCGATGAAAGATGTTTGTCTTTTTCCTGATCAACTTTTAAAGCATCAGGAACAAACGGTAAAATATGCGACAGCGTTAACTCACCCGGATGCACGCGCCACTCGCTGATGTGTTCCATTGCTTTCGGATGAATGCTTCCATCGGGCATTGGCCACGGCTCGCCATACTTCGCTTTTACTTTCTGAAAAAAATTTGAAACCATCACACCGTTAATGGGTTCAGCAGGATTCGATGGCCACCAGCCAACCACATTTGATTTCAAACCTTTCTGACTTAAGATGTTCCACAACGCTTTCACTTTTCGTGAGCGCGACGACACCGGACGAACTGCCTGATTGTTTGCATCCGGTTCCACAAAACCAAGTATGCCGTGTTCATCAGCAGTTTTTCCGGTAGCAATTGAAGTCCATAAAATGGGTGAGAGCGGTGGGTCAAGAGTGGCGAGATTTCCCATTACACCTTGCTCTACAAATTTGTTGAGCGTGGGTAATAAACCCGCATCGAGCATGGGCGAAATAATTTTCCAGTCCGCTGCATCCCAACCAATGAGAAGTACCTTCTTGGCTAAACGCATCGCTTCAATTTGATAATTTGATGATTTGATAATTTGATGATGCAGCTTCTGATTTTCATTAAAATAATTTTTTGAATTAGTTTGTAATTGTATTCATTTTCAAATCACCAAATTATCAAATCATCAAATCAGTATTTCCTTCTTTTTTCTCTTCAGCATTTTCCTGCGGCTTCGGTCTTTTATCTTCCAACTCTTTTCGTTTGCTCCTCCACATTTTTAATCCTACATCACCGAGTGCAAGCAAGCCGAGCATACCTTCTTCAGGGATTTCAAATTTTTCGTTGTTCAAAAAAATCTGTTCTTCAGGTTTTGTATCTGAATTTTTTTCTGACATCAGAATTTTATTAATGCTGCAATGTATGAAGAAGAATAAATTTTTGCGATGATAAAAATTATTCAGGCAGAAATAAATTTAAGCATACCTTTCAGAAAAGTTTTTAGTCTTCGCTCATGAAGAAGGATTCCTTTGCAAAAAAATTAGCCGCTTATGTTGCTATGAGTTCTGCATTTCTCGCAGCACAAAAGGAATGTGATGCGCAGATTGTTTATACGAATGTAGAGCCGGATTCATTGATTGGAAATGTTGCAGGACAATCAGAGAATTTTTATTTGGATTTGAATGGGGATGGAATTGAAGATTTCAATATTATACATTCAGATTTGAGCAGTAACTATATAATTGCTTTAGGTTCTAATAGTATAGCCAATGGGATATTTGCAATTGGAGATACAATCAGTTCCGGATTATCCTGGAATTCCTATGGTTTGCCTAATAATTCAACTAATCAATTTTTAGGATTAAAATTGAAGAAAGATGGGCAGGATTATTTTGGTTGGGTTCGTTTGGGAATGGTTGGAGCTGAAATGATTATTAGAGATTATGGCTTTAATGTTATTGCCGAGGATACAACAGTAATCGAGATTTCACCTTGTAATTCATCGCAACCATCACCAATTATTTTATTGAACGGAACAGAATTGCAAAGCACAGGAAGTGGGATTGCTCAATGGCATTTTTTTGGCGACACCCTTTCAGGATATAATGCCAATAATATTTCTCCTCCGGCTGTTGGATTTTATAAAGTAATTTACCAAGATACATCAGGTTGTTTTGCTCAATCCTTACCATTTTTTTATATGGACTGTGATAGTTTTGTCGCTTATATAACTCCTGCTATTGATTCTATTTGTCAAGGTTATTCGACTACATTAATTTCAAACTATAACAATGCCTCTTCTGATTTTATTTTCCAATGGCAAAAAGACAGTGTAAATATACCTGGAGCTCATTTTGGTGTTTTACATATCAATAATGTTACTGCTGATAATTTTTATCGGGTGATTATTTCAAATCAGTCCTATAGTTGCGTTGATACTTCAGAAAATTTTCAAGTCCCTTATTTTCCTAACCCAATCCCAACAATTACAATACATTTTGATTTAATAAATCATATTGACACCTTGTTTTCATCTCCCGGAACAACCTATCAATGGAGTGGATCATCCGGAGGAAATATTTCCGGAGCAACTAACCAATATTTTATTCCTGTTTCAAATAATTTTTATAAAGTACAAGTTACCTACTCAAATGGATGCATGTCAAATTCTGATTATACAATCTGGAATACTTGTTCATATTTGGCTGGAATTGGAATTCTAAATTTAGGGAGTTTTGAATATTGTTATGGAACCTCTTTTTATGATTCGCTAATGGTTGTCAATTACTTTCCAAATTATAATTATGAATGGTATCGGAATTGGGTTGTGATTCCGTTTGCAGATTCAGCTATATTATATCCTAATGATTTTGGAAATTATAATTTGGTTATAACTGATACAGTTACAGGTTGTGTGAGAAATACAAATACAATTACATTAAGTTCTCTAAATCTTCCGGTGCCATTTATCATTCAATCAAATGATACTTTTTTCACTCAAACAAGTATGAATAATTATCAGTGGTATTTTAACAGCCAACCTATTTCAGGAGCGAACAATTGGTTTTATATAGTAAGTCAACAAGGCAATTATTCTGTTTCATTTACGAATTCAAATGATTGCTATGGTATTTCTTCTGATTATAATTTTAGCACCTGTACAATTGGAAATCCAGAAATTCAATTTACAAATGATACAACCTTTTGTCAAGGTGAATCAACAACCTTGCAGGTTGGTTTTAATTTTAATTATACTTATCAATGGTTGAATGGTACAACCAATATTGCCGGAGCAAATAATAATTACTTAATAACCGATAGCACAGGAAACTATTCAGTTTTAATTACAGATACTGTTGCAAATTGTACTTACCAAACACAAACAATAACCATAACTGTTTTTCCATATACCCCTGCATTTATTTACCAATCAGGTGATTCATTATTCTCAACTTTATCAGGTTTATCATATGAATGGTATCATAACTCTTTATACTTGACCGGATCCAACCATTTATTTTATCCTCTTCCTTTAACACCATCTGGATCATATTATGTAATAGTTTACGATTCATCAGGATGCCCTGTTGTTTCACCAACTATTTATTTTGTACAAAATGGAATTCAAAATATAAATACAAATGAGTATGAATTATTTACAGAGGGTGAAACAATCTCTCTGAACATAAAAGATGAATCAATTATCAATGGAAAAATTTCTATTTATAATTTATTAGGTCAACTAATTTATTCCGATGAGCTAAAAAACAAAACATTGCTATTGAATCTGAAAGAAGCAACAGGAATGAATTTTATAGTTATCAGAAAAGATGAATTTTACAGAATTGAAAAAATAATTTTGAATTAGAATTATGAAGAAAGATTCATTTGCAAAAAAATTAGCCGGATATATTGCGATGAGTTCAGCGTTTCTTGCAGCAGCAAAAGAAAGTGACGCACAAATTATTTATACTGATGTGAATCCTGATTTTCATTCTCAAAACGGATATTTTAATCTTGATTTGAACAATGATGGAATTGTTGATTTTAAAATTTCTGCGACATTAGATTTTTCATCATCTTACTACAGTAGCTCTTCCGCCTTTTCGTTTTATACTTTGAAATTTTCTGTAAAGTCTTTAGGAAATAACAAGATTGTCATTGACACTTTGCAATTTCCAAAGGCGATGTATCAACAAGAGATTATTTCTTCTAATAATCAGTGGGGAATAAACGAGACTTTATTCTTGTCGACTCGAGCAAGTTTTTATTGGAATGGAAATGGCGGAGCAGGAAGTGGGACATGGGGTAATTGGAATACTCAAAGTGAAAAATATTTAGGATTAAATTTAAAAGTAGCTACAACAAATTATTATGGTTGGGCCAGAATTATTGTTGATGAAGGGTTTACAAAATTTTTGACCTTGAAAGATTATGCCTATAATAATATTCCAGAACAACCAATAAACTCAGGAGAAGTTGATTGTAATAATTCAACAAACATAACAGCCACACCAAGTAACGAAGTTTGCGAAGGAGAAAATATTCTTATTAGTACTGTACCAGCCATTCCTGATTCTGTAGAATGGTTTAATGGAAGCACATTGGTTTCAACAAACCAATCATTTAATGCAACTGTTTCCGGAAACTATCATGTTGTGCTTCATTATCTATCCTGTACTGATACATCAGCATCAATCAGTTTAATTTTTAATCCTTCTCCTTCTGTTCCGATTATTACTCAACAAAACGATACGCTTTTCACTACTGATATTGCCGGGTACAATTATCAATGGTTTTTTGGTACATACCCAATTCCGAATTCTGATAACTATTTTTTGGTGCCACAGTGGTTAGGTTCTTATCAAGTTACTATAGCCAATCAATATGGATGCGCGGCTTCGTCAGCCCAACTTATTTTTAATCTCTTAAATACAATTTCAATATCATCAATTTCAGAAAATTTAATTTTCACCACCGATCAACATCAGTTGAATCTTATTTACTTGCCAACGCAATTAACAGGTGGAGAAATAAAAATATTTGACCTCAATGGAAAATTATTGATTGAGCAAAAACTGATGAATTCATCCGAACAAATTCCACTTACAAATTTTTCATCCGGAATATATTTTTTCGAAATCAGAAAAGATGAAATAGTGGTTCGGAAAAAATTCTTTGTCAATTAATTTTTGCAAACTGATAAAAACAAAACGGACACTCTCTTTTCAGAAAGTGTCCGTTCAATTATGTTTAGGAAATTTATTTCTGTAATCCTTCTACCAGAACTGTTACTTTATTATCAGCCACTTCAACAAAACCACCCATCACTTTAAAGTTGGTAGTGGTTTTATCATGATCCACTTTTATGTTTCCTTCTTTCAAACTGCTGATCATCGGCGCATGATGATTCAAAACCTGAAATGAACCATCAGTTCCCTGCATTTGAACTGCAGTGGCTTCGCCGGTAAAAATTTTTTGTTCAGGTGTTAAAATTTCAAGTTTCATTTGGAAAAATAATTTTCAAATTTTCAAATCAACACATCTTCAAATTAATTAGATGCTTCCGCCATCATTTTCTTACCCTTCGCAATGGCATCATCAATTGATCCAACCAAGTTGAAAGCTGCTTCAGGAAATTCATCCACTTCTCCATCCATAATCATGTTGAAACCGCGAATGGTTTCTTCAATCGGAACCAACACACCTTTCAATCCTGTAAATTGTTCTGCAACATGGAATGGTTGTGACAAGAAACGCTGAACACGACGCGCACGGCTTACAATTAATTTATCTTCTTCGCTCAATTCATCCAAACCAAGAATGGCAATGATATCCTGTAATTCTTTGTAACGCTGCAAAGTCAGTTTCACTCGTTGAGCACAATTGTAATGTGCCTCACCAACAACATCCGCTGATAAAATCCGAGAAGTAGAATCCAACGGATCCACCGCAGGATAAATTCCTAACTCTGCAATTTTTCTGCTCAATACTGTAGTAGCATCTAAGTGAGAGAAAGTAGTTGCCGGTGCTGGATCAGTCAAATCATCTGCAGGTACATAAACGGCTTGTACAGATGTAATAGAACCACGCTTTGTTGAAGTGATTCGTTCCTGCATCATTCCCATTTCAGAAGCAAGAGTTGGTTGGTATCCAACAGCAGAAGGCATACGGCCTAACAACGCTGATACCTCAGAACCCGCTTGTGTGAAACGGAAAATATTATCAATAAAGAAAAGTATATCGCGACCTTTAGCTTCATTCGGATCTCCATCGCGATAATATTCAGCGACAGTTAGTCCACTCAAAGCCACACGGGCACGGGCTCCGGGAGGTTCGTTCATTTGTCCGAACACCAATGTGGCTTGTGATTTTGCCAATTCATTTTTATCAACCTTGCTTAAATCCCAATCTCCTTTTTCCATGGCGTGTTTAAATTCATCGCCATATTTTATAACATTCGACTCAATCATTTCGCGCAACAAATCATTTCCTTCACGGGTGCGCTCACCAACTCCGGCAAAAACAGATGTTCCTGCATAAGCCTTTGCAATGTTGTTGATCAACTCCATAATCAATACGGTTTTACCAACACCTGCACCACCAAATAATCCAATCTTTCCTCCCTTAGAATAAGGTTCTAAAAGGTCAATAACTTTAATTCCAGTGAACAAAACTTCCTGTTCAGTTGATAGCTCTTCGAAAATCGGAGGCTTGCGGTGAATGGCATATCCGCCTTCGTTGCTAACGGGACCTATACCATCAATTGCTTCTCCAATTACATTGAACAAGCGACCTTTAATTTGTTCGCCTGTTGGCATTGTAATATTTGAACCGGAATCAACCGCTTCCATTCCGCGAACCAAGCCTTCAGTAGCATCCATTGAAATGGTGCGTACACTGTCTTCTCCTAAATGCTGCTGAACTTCAAGAACCAATTTTTGTCCGTTCTCGCGTGTAACAACTAACGCGTTTAAAATTTCGGGTAATTTTCCACCATCAAAAGCAACATCCACAATAGGCCCGATTACTGTTTTTATGCGACCAACATTTGCCATTTTCTAATTGTAATTTTTTTTAAAGTGCCGCAAAAGTAACAGCCGGAGCGAAAGAAAAAAATGTGATTTAAAATATTTGATTTAACGATTATAAATTTCAAAATCAGTCGGGGAAATAATTAGAAAAATCGATTTTGTGATTAAGAAAATATTATCGGTTTATAAAAATTTATTTCTGCAAATTTGCCGCCCCGATAAAATAAAAATGGATTCGTAGCTCAGTTGGTAGAGCAGCTGACTCTTAATCAGCGGGTCTAGGGTTCGAATCCCTACGAGTCCACAATGGAAAATTGTAAATCCTTACAAACTTTGAGTTTGCAAAGGTTTTACCTTTTATGTATGATAGTGGAATATTATTCAACTAAGAAATCTTTTCCATTAATACAACTCTTTCCATTGAAGCAGAAATTTTTCCATATCTAAAACCCCAGATTCAATTTTGTTTGTATCATTAAAATCATTGCTTTAAAACATACTGTACTTAAAGTATAATTGCGAAAGTGTTATTCTGCAGAATCCATAACGAATGAATAAAATTCTTTTCTGGTCATTATCAGTAGCCCTCGCAGGGTTCCTTTTTGGTTTTGATACCATTGTGATTTCTGGTGCCGATAAAAAGTTGCAGGAGTTATGGAGCACCTCCAATGTTTTTCATGGCTTCGTGGTGATGGCATCTGCTTTATGGGGCACAGTAGCAGGAGCAATGCTTGGCGGAATACCTACTAACAAGTATGGAAGAAAAAATATGCTGATTGCAATTGGTTTGCTCTACCTTGTTTCTGCTCTTGGCGCAGCACTCGCTAATGACCCATACATATTTGCCCTCTTCCGGTTTATCGGCGGATTGGGAATTGGTGCTTCAACCATTGCAGCCCCAGGTTACATATCAGAAATTGCTCCTGCAGAAAAAAGAGGGCGGCTTGTGGGCATGTATCAATTGAGTATTGTGGTCGGCATCCTTCTCGCATTTATGAGTAATTACCTTTTGCGTAATGTAGGTGAAGATGCATGGAGATGGATGATAGGCGTGGCGGTTTTTCCTTCAGTGATTTATTTAATTGCTGTACTGTTTATTCCGAACAGTCCGCGCTGGTTAGTAATGAAAGGACGAACGGCAGAAGCAGAGCAGGTTTTAAAAAGAATTGACGCGCGCGCCGATGTAAATTCTTTTATCGCACAACTACGATTGGGCGAAGCACCGGGCAACGAAACTATTTTTATGAAGAAGTATCGCCCTGCCATGCTGCTCGCATTCTTCATTGCATTCTTCAATCAGTTCTCAGGCATCAATGCAATCCTGTATTACTCACCGCGCATATTTGAAGAGGCAGGACTCGGCAGCAACGCCGCACTGCTGAACAGTGCAGGTATTGGTTTGATAAATGTTTTATTCACCGTGCTCGGCATGGCGCTTATAGACCGCCTCGGAAGAAAACAATTGATGTACATCGGTTCATTCGGATATATTATTTCACTCGCGCTCGTTGCATTGTCATTCTACTTTGGATGGAAAGGGTTGAGTGTTCCGATTTTTCTTTTTGTATTTATAGCAGCGCACGCCATAGGTCAGGGCACGGTCATCTGGGTATTCATTGCAGAATTATTTCCGACACACATACGAGCGCAAGGTGAAGCATTCGGTTCTTCGGTTCACTGGGTTTTGGCAGCCGCAATTCCTTCGCTTATACCTTTTCTGTTTTCTACTGTGGGCGCAGCAGTTGTGTTTGCTGCATTTGCAGTAATGATGGTTTGGCAATTACTCTGGGTGAAAATTAAAATGCCTGAAACAAAAGGACTCTCTCTTGAAGAAGTGAGTAGGAAATTAACTTTATGAAAGCAACAAGAAACATTCTCATTGGTTTGATACTCGGCGCTGTAATTGGCTGGGCACTTGGGTTTCTTCGTTTACCCTACATTGAAAAAAATCTTTCCTACTTAGTTGGTTTCATTTCGTGTTTCGCATTCATTTCATTGCTTCTGATTTTAGTTTTTGTTTGGAAAAAAAATTCTCAACTATTAAAGTTGATGGATAAAAATTCAGTTATTGAAAACATAAACAAGCCCGCACGAACCCTCACACTCATTTGGATTGCAATTGCAGTTTTCATTTTAGCAGGAGGATTGGTTAGTAGTTTTTTAATCCATAGCCAGACTGAGTTTTTTGAAAAACAAATTCAGAATCAGAACAAGATAATTAAAGAGCAGTCTGAGTTAATTGAATCTTCACGCAGAAGCAGCATGTTGATTCTGTTGAATGATGTTTTAGAAAAAGTGGATGCTGATTTAAAAAATAATCCAACCGGAACGCTGAGTGATAAAACAATTGCAAGCATAATAGTAGCATTCAATTATACTTTTATTCCTTACAGATATTGGGAGGGAGATAGTTCGTCGAAGAAAAAATTAAGTCCGGAAAAAGGACAACTGCTTTTAGAATTATTCAAAAGAAATATTGATTCAACTTCGTTTAATAAAATAAAATTGAACGCACATTTTTCCGGAGCTGATTTAAGAAAGGAAGATTTGCACGGAGTAAATTTATATGGCGCAGATTTGAAAGATGCAGATTTGAGTAACGCTGATTTGACTGGTGCAATTTTTATTGGTGCTGATTTAAGGAATGCAAATTTGTTTGGAGTCCATGCGAACAAAGCAAACTTTTTTAGCGCTGATATGAGGCGGGCAGTTTTAATTTGGTCAGAGTTGAATGGAGCGCGGTTGGACTCAGCCAATCTGAACGGCGCAGATTTATCCAATGCTCAGTTGAGAAAAGTTGACATGCACGGCGCCAGACTTCGTGCTGCAAAATTAAATGGAGCTTTGTTAAATGAAGCCAATTTGGAAGGCGCAGAACTGGTTGATGCAAATCTGACAAGAACTAATTTGACAAAAGTTAATTTGAAAGGGGCATATATCTTCGGGGCAAAATTCAAAGAGGCTATTATGACTGAAGCGGAGTTGTCATATGCAATTGCTCAGAAAGATTGGTTTAAAAATCTAAATGAGTGGCATATCACTGGAACTACTGAAATTCAGGAAAATTATAAGCTTGTACTTGATACGGCCTTTAAGGATTTCGCCAGATATCTCCTCGAAAAAAATTGAAGATTAATTTTTAAATTCAAGATTATTCTTGCAAAGGTGTGACTATAATTTTTGAAGAAGTACTGCTCCCGACATTACTAAATTCAATTTTTCTGAAAACCTGATTACAATTTCGTCATCAGAACTGAAAGGATTAAAACCAATTTGGAATGCCCAACTATAATAACTCTGAAGGTCATTAAGATAATTTGCTAATAGTTCCGGAGTCCAAATTGTTTCTTGACTGAGGTCGTATTTTTTCTTCAGCTCTTTTCCAAGTTCTTGTCCCCATTCATTATTTATTAAGTCAACATAATTGTCAACGGGACCGTTATCGAGGTCATTGATTAGTGAATCTGAAAATATACCAGTGATTAATTCAGGATGGTCGCGTTCATGTGCGTCGCCTACAAAATCAGCAAGCTGCTCTGAAAAGATAGATGTAATAAATGCTTGTGCAGAAATATGGTCGAATGAATTTAGATAACCTTTATCGGTACTGTCTCTGATAGTCATGAATGCTAAGTCAGGAGTATTAATGTTTTTCACTGCTGCTTCTGAAAGAAAATAAAAAGCCGGATCACCCTCACCAAATAAATCAGTCATTCTTCTTGCAAGAATAAATACTTTACTGAGTTCCGTTCTGTTAGTGACCGAATAAGGAGAACAGAACAAGAAGTGTAACTGATTCCAGAAATTACCATTCCGTGCTTTACTCATATCCCCCTGACTCATACCTGACTCCAGTACATTAATCACCTCGCGTCCGTTGCTGCAATGCCTTAGGCGAACCATTTTATTTTCTCTGTTTGTGCTATCATAGTCGATCTTGATTACAGATTTTAATTCTTCCAAAGATTTAAATCTTGTAGCAAGCAAAGCGTCTTGAATGTATTTGTAAGTTGAATCAATAGCATGACCGGAGGAATCATTTCGCTCAAGAGAATTGCAATCGCAATTTTTTTTGTCGGGCAATTCAGAGTTGTTACAACTCATCATTTTACTCCCCAGAGAAATCAATAAAAACAAAATTAACAATCTGCTGGTTGACATAGACGAAAGTTACTTTATCAGTACGGCTTGTTCATTATCAATTTCAACACTCTCTGTGTTGTGTAAAACAAAATGTTTCATCTTTTTATCTCCGTTGATGATTACCGAATCGAGATTCAATTTTTTTACATCGTCAAAAACCATTGCTGTTCTATAGTCAGATGACGCAATGCTGAGTTTAATGTTCTTCATTGTGAGTCCATCCATGTGTCGCACATAAAATCCCCACGCAGGCAATTCGCCGAACATGGAGAACTCCGGATAGTCAGCTATTTTTTCCGGAACAAAATCCAATCGTGAGAGCGGCAAGTTTGCAAGACCAGAATTACCTCTTCCCGGATAATTGATTTCGATATTCTCAAGTGTAACATTTTCCACAGGGTGACCTGGAATGCCTGTGATTGATGAGGGAAAAGTGTTGTGAAAGAATGAAAGTTCCGGTCCGCGGATTTCATATTCTGAGTCGGGTCGGCCAAATGCTATGTCTACTTTCATATTTTTTATAGTGACATTTTTTAATACTCCGGCATCTCGAGTTTTGTTTCTGTCTCCCAACCGGATGAAGATTGCGTTGCCTGTATTCACTGCATTTACACCATCCACTAAAATGTTTTCAAGAACTCCACCATCCACACATTCGATGGCAATGGCAGAACGGAAGGTGTCGTGGATTTTAATATTCGCTATTGTTACATTTTTAAATCCTCCGTGTGATACTGTTCCGAATTTAATTGCACTGGCGCTTGAACGCACCGAACAATTTCCAATATAAATACTATCACAATAAAGAGTTGCGGATTGCGACTTCAAACAAATGCCATCATCAGCAGAATTGATGATGCAATTAGTGATGCGAACATTGTGACAATCCTGAATGTCAATACCATCATTGTTCCAATACGCATCGCTGTTTACTGTAACACTGTCCAGAATAATATTTGTGCACTGGTCGTAGGTCTGCACCCAGCATGCTGCATTCAAAAGTGTTACATTCTTCACTGCAATATTTTTACAATGAACAAACTCTATTAGTTGTGGTCGCACTAAATGTGATGGTCTTACTTCAACAAAATTGTAACTGGCACTATCGAGCTGCCCGATGTAAAAAAGACTGTCGATGTTGAGCGCTAAACGGCGACCTTGTCCGTCTATTTTTCCTTTGCCTGTAATGGAAATATTATTTTGATTATCTGCAAGGATGAGAGATAACCATCTGTTTAGTTTGAAATAATTATCTCGGTTTGTGCTGCCGAGCAGAACTGCTTTTTCTTCTAAATGCAATTCAACATTTGATTTCAGTATGATGCTTCCTGTTAAAAATATTCCTTCAGGTATTAGCACACGACCGCCACCATTTTTATATGCAGCATCAATGGCTGATTGAATGGCAGATGTGTTCATTGTTTTTCCATCTGCCTTTGCACCATACCCGAGGATGTTGTAATCCTTTGCATACAATGCATGTTGGCTCGTGAAAATGAGTAATAAAAGGAATGAGATTCGCATTTAAGTGACGAAAGTAAATTTGTTTTGCGATGCTGTCATTTTCTTTTGCAATTGTTTATTGCTTCAACTTTTCTTTTTTGCGTTTGATTGCGCTGGTTAGCTTATTCAATTTATATATGTGCTAAAGCAAAGAAATTTTGCAAAATAAATAGTGCTTTTCATCCTTTTTTTCTACATGCATTCACAAATCTTCAATTTCAAGTCAAACAGGATTGCTCCTATTATGTTTTTTGCAAACAAGGAATCCGCAAATCTTGGATTTCGCTCTGAGCGTATTTATCTCGTGCGTACTGCTCATACTATTTTGCAGCCTGATTACAAGCAGAGGAGAAAGCAGATGGTTAGCCGCAGAATCCTTTTGATAATTGTTTGAGAGAAAATATAATAGCAACAAAAGCAACTTAACCGCAGAGGCGAAAAGATGCAGAGAAAAAACTTTCTTTTTTATCAAACTCTCTCTCTTGCTAAAGAGAGAGTGGATGCGAAACCGCTCTGAATGTTTGTTGAGCGTGAGAGAGTTTTTTTTGCAGGGGCAGCGGGTGGTTATATTTATTTGTGAGAAAATGGAATAGCAACAATACTTAACCGTAGAGGCGCAAAGCCGCAGATGGAACATCCCGATGTATTCGTCGGGAGAAAAAAAACTTTCTTGTTTATCAAACTCTCTCTCTTGCTAAAGAGAGAGTGGATGCGAAACCACTCTGAATGTTTGTTGAGAGTGAGAGAGTTTTTTTTGCAGGGGCAGCGGGTGGTTATATTTATTTGAGAGAAAATGGAACAGCAACAATACTTAACCACAGAGACGCAAAGCCGCAGATGGAACATCCCGATGTATTCGTCGGGAGAAAAAATACTTTCTTGTTTATCAAACTCTCTCTCTTGCTAAAGAGAGAGTGGATGCGAAACCACTCTGAATGTTTGTTGATGGTGAGAGAGTTTTTTTTGCAGGGGCAGCGGCTGGTTATATTTGTTTGAGAGAAAATGGAATAGCAACAAAAGCAACTTAACCGTAGAGGCGCATGTCGCAGAGAAAAAAATCACACCAATCATTTAATCACACAAATCACAGTTCAGACAATTGCAGGGGCAGCGGGTGGTTATTTTTGTTTGAGAGAAAATCGAACAGCAGAAAAAAGAAAAACTCTTAATGCATCACAACAATCTTTCTTACTTCAGGAATAAACTGATTGATGTTAATGGAAGTTTGTTGAAGTTTGAAATAGTAAATCCCAGAACTTAAATCTGGTAATAAAATATTCTGTTGATTGAATCCTGATTTTATTTCTGTTGTTTTTTGCAAAACAATATTTCCAATTGCATCAGTGATTTCTATTTTCATTTTGCAAGGTGATGATGAAGTAAAAGTGAAACTGATATTTGATGAAGTTGGATTTGGATAAATATTTAAGGATTCATTCACATTTATTTCATTCGCAATTTCAGGATTGTTTTCACAAGAAAATTTTGCAGTGAAAATATTTTCTGTTAAACCAATTCCGCCTGTAAATAATGTATCGCTTCCAACAGGAAATGGACTTGGAATAAAATCTCCATGCACATAAGCATTTCCAAAATCATCTGTAGCAACTCTTATAAAATCATCTCCCCCACTGATTAAAGTTGAAGAGCATAAAACTCCACCATCTGGATTAAATTTAATGATGAACATAGGATCCAATGCACTGCTATCAGGGAAGGGTATTACTAATGAATCAATAATAAAAGAATCATGTGGTGACAAGATTAAGGAATCAAAACTTGAAGGGGAAAATCCTCCTGCCAAATAAATATTATTATAATTATCAGTTGCTAATCCAAAGCCAACATCTCCACTTAAACACATTCCACTTTTCGCCCATAATACATTGCCTGAGGTATCATATTTTGCAATAAATAAATCATCATTGGTAGATGAATTAATAAGTTGGTAATTATCAAAACTCAAATTTCCTTTAAACGAACCTGTTAGTATACAATTTCCAAAATTGTCAATTGTTAAATCTTCAGGATTGTCAGTTGAACTTCCTGGCGGTGTTTTTACCCAAATTAGATTTCCATTCTTATCATACTTAGCTAAAAAAATATCTGAAGCCCAAGTACAAAAAATAGTATCTGTTCCAAATATTATATAAGCACACGAATATCCTCCGGCTAAATAAATATTATTAAAATGATCTGTTTTTACATCCATTCCAGAACTTCCTAAATATCCTCCTGCAGATTGAACCCAAATTGCATTCCCAAGCGAATCAAATTTTATCAAAAAAACATTTGGATGAGGACTTCCATAATAATTTGAGTTGTATAAAATGAACTGATCAATAATTAAAGAATCAGATCCGAAATCTCCAGTGACAATAACATTGTTTTCATCATCAGTAGTAATACCCATCGCATGATCACCTCCAAAACTTTTTGTCCATACAATAGAGCCCAAGGAATTATATTTCACTATAAAAAAATCTTCGGAATTATTTTGGAATAATGTATCCGAACCAAAAGATAGGTAAGGTGAATTAAAGAAACCACACAAATAAATATTTCCTGAATTATCAATTTCAATGCTTTGAGAATAATCTTCGACCGAACCAACTCCTGCTCTTGCCCAAAGAACATTTCCATTTGCATCATACTTGACAATATAAATATCATCTAGACCTGAATTATAAAGGGTATCTGTTCCAAAGATTATAGTTGAAGAATAAAATGCCCCTGTAACAACAGTATTTCCATTTGCATCCGAAGCAATATCAAAGCCTTCATCCGGTCCTTCTCCATAACCATTTTTTCCCCACAACCAATTTTGTGCATTGGATTCGGCTGAAATAAAAATTAATAATAGAAGAAAAAAAAATTTCATTGATGCGAAATATTTCGTTCGGATAAAGATATAAGAATGAAATTGAAATCTCAACTCACCGCAACTTCAAATTCTATTATCTGTTTCAACAAAAGAATTGCTTCGCTTAACGAGCGAACGGATTGCAGGGTGAGTATTAAATTTTTTTCGGTTTGCTTGAGCGCGCATTTGTTCGGGTGGTGCTGTATGTAGCCGATGATGCGCGTGAATGTTTCGGTCTGGTAAAATGCGGAGTCCTGGTTTTCGAGGAAGAAACATTTTACGATGCCGCGGCGCTGCACAATTTTTTCGAAGCCGAGTTGCTTCGCCAGTTTGCGCAACCGGATACCATCGAATAATTCTTCGACCTGCACGGGCACGGGACCAAAACGGTCGGTGAGGCGCTGGCGGTATTTTTCGATGGCTGCTTCGTCGCCGAGTTCATCCAACTCGCGGTAGAGAATGAGGCGCTCTGCCACGCTGCTCACATATTCGTCGGGTATGTGCATCTCCACATCGGTGTCAATGGTGCAGTCGCGCACAAAATTTTCTTCGCGCGTTATTTCGTCTTTGAACAAATCTTTGAAATCGGTTTCTTTCAGTTCGCAGATGGCTTCGTCGAGAATTTTGTGATAAGTATCGTAACCGATTTCGGAAATAAATCCGCTCTGCTCGCCGCCGAGAATATCGCCGGCACCGCGAATGTCCATGTCGCGCATTGCCACCTGGAAACCGCCGCCGAGTTCGCTGAACTCTTCAATGGTGGTGAGCCGCTTGCGCGCTTCCTGCGTGAGTGTGCTGAGCGGCGGCGTGATGAGATAACAAAATGCTTTGCGGTTGCTGCGACCCACGCGCCCGCGCAACTGGTGCAAATCGCTGAGACCGAAATTCTGCGCATCGTGAATGATGATGGTGTTGGCATTCGGAATATCGAGACCTGACTCCACAATGTTGGTGCTCATGAGCACATCGTAACGGCGCTCGATAAAGCCGAGCATCACTTCTTCGAGTTGATGACCTTCCATTTGTCCGTGCGCCATGCCCACATCCACATCGGGACAAATTTCTTTTATCTTGAGTGTGAGTTCGGCAATGTCTTTCACGCGGTTGTGTACGAAAAAAACCTGACCGCCGCGATACACTTCGTACTGAATAATTTCTTTCAGTTGTTCGGGGTCGAACGGCATGAGTTCGGTTTCGATGGGCTGACGATTAGGCGGCGGCGTGTTGATGATGCTTAAATCGCGCGCGCCCATGAGCGAGAACTGCATGGTGCGCGGAATGGGTGTGGCAGTGAGTGTGAGCGTATCAACATTGGCGCGGAACTGCCGCAGTTTTTCTTTGGTGGTGACTCCGAATTTTTGTTCTTCGTCCACAATGAGCAAGCCGAGGTCTTTAAATTTTACTTTGCTGCTCGTGATGGCGTGTGTGCCGATGAGGATATCAATTTTTCCTTCTGCTAATTTTTGTAAAGTTTCTTTCTGCTCCTTCGCCGATTTAAACCGGTTGATGTAATCAACTGTTACAGGAAATTCTTTCAAGCGCTCGCTGAAAGTTTTGTAATGCTGCAACGCGAGAATAGTTGTGGGCACCAGCACGCCAACTTGTTTTCCATCAATCACGGCTTTGAATGCGGCGCGAATGGCGACTTCGGTTTTTCCGAAACCAACATCGCCGCACACGAGGCGGTCCATTGGTGTTTGGTTTTGCATGTCGCGCTTTACATCGTTAATGGCTTTTAGCTGGTCGGGTGTGTCTTCGTAAATGAAACTTGCTTCGAGTTCATTCTGCATGTAATTATCTGCGCTGTATGCAAAGCCCTTACTCGCTTTTCGTTTTGCATAGAGTTGAATCAAATCTTTTGCAATGTCTTTTACTTTGGTTTTTGTTTTTCGCTTCAGCGCTTCCCATGCATCGCTACCGAGTTTGTTGATGCGCGGCGGAGTTCCTTCCTTGCCAACGAACTTCGAAATTTTGTGCAGCGAGTTAATGCTCACATACAATAAATCGTTGTCGCGATAAATAATTCGCACGGCTTCCTGCACTTGTCCGTTCACATCAATTTTTTCGAGACCGCTGTAAGTGCCGACTCCGTGGTCAATGTGCGTGACGAAATCGCCGGGTTTTAATTCGCGCAGCAACTTGAGTGAGATGGCTTTGCTGGAAGAAAATCCCTGCTTGAGTTGGTAACGATGGTAGCGTTCGAACACCTGGTGGTCGGTGTAACAGGCGAGTTTTAATTCGCGGTCAATGAATCCTTCGTGAATAGAAATGTAAATCGGAACGAATGGAACATCCGCTTTTAAATCGTGAAAGATGTGCTCGAAGCGCTCGACCTGTTTTTGATTATCAGAAAATAAAAGCAATTGGTATTTTTCTTCGTGCTCTTTTTTCCAGGTTGAAATGAGCAGGTTGAAATTTTTATTGAAGGAAGGTTGCGGAGCGAAATCGAATTTGATTTCATCTTCTGTTCGGAAATAAAATTGTTTGCCGAACTCAACGATGGAAAATTTTTTCAGGTCGGAAAGAAATGCTTCGGAGTTTTCGAAATTTTGTTCGGGAGGATTTTTCAGGTAAGAGTTTTTCTCATCTTTATTCAATCCGAGTTTTTGTAATTGCTCCAATAAATCAGTAGCGAATTCCCAGCACTCTTTCAGTTTATCGGAAATGAACCGAACATCTTTTGCCCACACAATTGTTTCAGCAGAAATAAAATCGAAGAGCGAAGTTTTTTCTTCCAGTCCAAACTGCGTTTGAATATTCGGAACAATAGTGACCTGCGAAATTTTTCGTTGCGACAATTGTGTAACAGGGTCGAACAAACGAATGCTCTCGACATCGCTTCCGAATAATTCGAAACGATAAGGCAAATCATTTCCAAACGAAAACACATCTACAATGCCACCACGAATACTGAACTGCCCCGGCTCGTAAACAAAATCAACGCGGTCGAAACCATAATTCACCAGCACATCGGTGACAAAATCAATATCCAGTTTCTCGTTGATGCGAATGAGCAGTGTGCTTTTTTTCAGTGCGCTGGTGTTCACGACTTTTTCGAACAACGCTTCGGGATAGGTGACGATGATTTCGTTCTTCGTCGGGCTGTTCACCACACGGTTCAATACCTCAGTGCGCAGTTGAATGTTGTGCGAGTTGAGTTCCTGCAATCGCGCAGGTTTCTTGAATGAATCAGGGAAAAATAAAATTTCCTTTTTCTCAATCAGATTCTGCAAATCGTTTTGAAAGTATGCCGCTTCTTCCTTGTCGTTGAAGATAAAAAGGTGTGGTTTATTCAGTTGTTTGAAAACTCCCGCGGCAATAAAGGCATGAGAAGAACCCACCAATCCCTGCAAGTGCAGTGTTGTTTGCGTTTGCGGTTTTAGTTTTTCAGCTATGTGCTGAACCTTCGGGTGTAAGTTGTAGGCATCTTGTACTGCCTGCAAATTCATAGGGGGCAATAATACAATTTGGAATGACGAGCAGGTCAATTAGTTTTATACTTTGATAAACTTAATCACTCTAATGAGAAAATTATTTATCATAATATTTTTTATTCATGT
>JAHEZG010000462.1 GCA_023251195.1 Chitinophagaceae bacterium
TCAGCCCGGAATTAAAAGCGCTGAATTAAAATTGAAAGGAGCTGAGAAAGGTTTGTATGCAGCACGAGGCGCTTACTCTCCTTCGCTTTCGTTGTTCGGAAGTTTATCATCGCAATATTCCAATGCAGTAAAAAAAATAAAGGATGGCTCCATCACTTACGATACCACTCAAATCGGAATTGATGGGTTTACCTTTGCACCGGTTTATACTTTACAACCAAATTATCAATTTGAAAACACACCGCTCGGCGATCAGATAAATGATAATTTCGGACAGGCATTCGGTATCTCTTTAAACATTCCGATTTTTAACGGATGGGCTACACACACCAATGTGAGCCGCAGTAAAATAAATTTATTGAATGAGCAATACAATCTGGAATTGCAAAAACAACAATTGAAAAAAAGTGTGGAAACTGCTTTCAACGATGCAGTTGCAGGCAAAGACCGATATGAGGCTGCATTAAAAAGCGAATCATCAGCCGAACTGAGTTTTGATTACACCAAGCAGAAATTTAATGCGGGCCTGCTTACTTCATTTGATTATATAACTGCACAAAACAGTTTGAGCAAGGCAAGAAGTGAAACCTTGCAGGCAAAATTTGAATACATCTTTAAATTAAAAGTGCTCGATTATTATCAAGGCAAACCTTTAAATCTTCAGTAGATGACAAAGAAATTAATGATATGGTTGGGAGTAGCTGTTGGCGTGCTGCTTCTTTTTGTAATAGTCGGAAAAAAAGCCGGATGGATTTCAAATGACAATTCTGAAAAAATCAGTACCGAAAAAGTAAGCAAGCGCGACATTGTAGAAAAAGTTTCTGCATCAGGAAAAATTTATCCGGTAACCGAAGTGAAAATAAGTCCTGATGTATCCGGAGAAATTATTGAATTACCAATTGAAGAAGGCGACAGTGTAATACAAGGTCAGTTGCTCGCGAAAATAAAACCGGATATTTATGTAGCACAGGTAGATAGGTCAGTGGCTGCAGTGAATAATGCAAAAGCAAATTACCTGAATGCACAATCACAACTAACACAAATAGTAGTGCAGTTTGAAAAATCAGAAAAGGATTATAATCGCAATAAAGATTTGTATGATAAAAAAGTAATCAGCCAATCGGAGTTTGATCAATACGATGCTGCATATAAATCTGCGAAAGCAAATAAAGAAGGAACACAGCAAGCAGTTGACGCTGCAAAATTTATGGTGAACAGTGCTGAAGCATCATTGAAGGAAGCGAATGATCAGTTGTACAAAACTTCCATATATGCGCCAATGAGTGGAATTGTTTCCGCTTTAAATGTTGAGAAAGGTGAGCGCGTAGTTGGTACTTCACAATTTGCCGGAACAGAAATTATGCGCATCGCAAACTTGTATGCCATGGAAGCCAGAGTGGATGTTAGTGAAAATGATGTATTGAAAGTTTCGGTGGGTGATACATGCGAAATAGAAGTGGATGCATATCCTGATAAAACTTTTAAAGGAGTAGTTTACCAGGTTGCCAACTCAGCCAGTTCTTCCTCTGCTTTAGTGAGTACTGAAAGTGTAACCAATTTCACTGTGAAAATTTTACTGGATCAAAGTTCATTCGTTGATATGATGGATGTGAAGAAAAAGAAATTTCCGTTTTTGCCGGGCATGACTGCTTCGGTAAATATTCTCACCAATCATGTGTATGGAATTAATACAGTTCCCATTCAATCGGTAACCACACGCGAAGATTCAACTGATAAAGCTGATGCGAAAAAGAAAAAAGCAACCAAGGAAAAATTAAAGGAAATTGTTTTTGTATTTGAAAACGGTGAAGCAAAAAAAGTGGTGGTTACAACCGGCATACAGGATGATGAATACATTGAAATAAAATCCGGATTGAAGGGTGATGAAGAAATTATAACCGCACCATACAGCGCAATAAGCCGCCGGTTGAAAGATAAAATGAAGGTGACCAAGGTGGATAAGAAGGAATTGTATAAAGATAAAAAAGGCGGTGCTGAGGTTTCAGTTGAAGTGGATTAAACTTTTTTATTAATCAACTGATTTGTACAACTGATTTTATTTATTCAGGAATTATTTTTCTGAAGTTCTTTATTCTTAAT
>JAHEZG010000183.1 GCA_023251195.1 Chitinophagaceae bacterium
ATTTGTTTTTATTTTTTGCCAAAGAGCTTCTACTTGCGGGTTTGTAAATACATCATTGCCATCCACACTATCCAGGTCTTCATCAGCAATCAGCAACAAATCTTTTAACCCCAAACCCAATGCATGGCCGCCTTCAATTGTAAGCATGATGGCAATGTTTCCATTCGAAGCATTGGTAATGTTGTAATCAGCATCCAAACTCAGCATCTGCTGCAAGTGATGAAAATTATCAGGAATAAAAAACCGGTATTGTTTACCATCAACAGTTTGCGGTTGAGCAATTTGTTGCGTGATGTATTTGTATTCTTTATTGATGTCATCAAAATAATTGAACTCATCACTGTCAATTTCTTCGTATCGGCTCGATGGCATGTTAAAAACAATGCGGGCACCTGCATTTCTTACTTCATTGAATTTTGGGTTGTCGGTAATTTCACGAAGTACTTTGTTGGCTATCATTCCTTTCTTTTTCTTTTCGCCGAAGGGCTCCAGAAAAAGATTATCAAAAAATCCCTGCTCCACCTGGTACAATGAAATAAATGCCAGTTTAATACCTGCCTTTGCCATTATACTGAATTCCGTTTGCGAAAAAGGCGAAAGAAAAAAAGTGCTTAAAAAATTATCGCGTTGTCTTTCTCTTGGCGGATCGTAATCCCAGAATTTATTGCGATTGATGTTGTAAGCAATCAGCGATGCATGACAGTGTAAATCGGCGTAATATTTTTCGGCAGCCATTTTATTTTTTTTATTGGATGAAAAAATATTTTTTTAAAATCATGATTGAATTGAAAGTATCCGGAATTTTATTTTGATGGCTTTGCACCGCCAAAATCAAAAACACCAATTAGTTTTTGAAAAACGGTGGCTGCAGTTACAAAAATTGAAACATAAGTAAACACGCTGTTAAATGATTGCTGCTGGGTGGAAGCAATGAAAACCACCAGAGCGCCAATGACAATTAAAAACGGTGTTCTGAAATTATTCCAGCGGCCTTCTTCTTTAATTCCTTTTTCAATAACCAATACTTCTTTCGGATCAATTTCAGTTTTTATAAAATTGGTAAAACTTTTATTGAACAAAGTCATTTTGTTTGAAGGCTGATCATTAATAAGCAAGCCTTTCATGTGCAATTGTTTTATAAGCGAATAATTTTTTGTGTTCATTAATCCGTCTTGCGCCAAATCATAAACAAGGTATTGCTCCTGCTTGGTTAATGAGGTCCATATATTGTGATAATAAAGCTGAGCAATAATTTTAATTTCATTTAAAATTTTTGAGGAAGAACCCAGCTGTATTAATTCTGAATCGGCCAACAATTTCACTTTTATGTTTTCCATGTATATACCCATCCGGCATTCGCGTTTAATAAGGTTTCGGTTGCGCTCCTGCATGTCATCAGCCGGCATGTCTTTCACAGGCTGCGAAGTTTTATGGTAGTAATAATTAATAAAATTGCCAAGTAAACTCGACCATCGTTCAATGTCTTCTCTCATGTTTTTCTTTTCATCAGCTGAAGCGAGTAAATCAAATTCGGCATTTGACTGAAGAAATGAAACCGGATGTACATCTGACAGAATTATAATTTTTTTATTATCAGCAATCAATTGTTCAAGCAAATTCAACTTTAACCGATTGGTGACTTCATTTTTAAAATTGTATTCAAAATGCCTGATGATAACGATGGGGCTGGTGGTGTATTTATAATTGTCGAGCTTAAAAAGTTTTATAAGTTTTGTTCCGTCGATTTCAGTAAGCTTGCCAATGTTATCCGGAAGGTCAATAGTGTTCAGTATGAAAAATTTCCGACCTGAAAAAGTTAAGATCGATTCAACAAATTGAAATTTACCGCAACCGGGTAATCCATTTAAAAAAAGCTGACGGTGATTACGGTCATCTAGTAAAATTTTTGTGAAGTATTTATGGCTCTCATCAATTTTAGGCACAACAATTCCAAAATATTTTGACACAATGAATTTTATAAACAGGTATAAAATAATAATCAGCAACCCACCGGAAAGCAAGAAAAAAATAATTTCAAATGGATTGCCTTTAAACACATCGAAGGCATGAAACGGACTTGAAACAACAATGGTCTTTTTCATTATTTTTTGTGAAGGCGCAATTCCCTGATCGTAATAAATAAGGCGGCGTTTTTTTAATTCCCACTGGTGGGTGGCTATGTTTTGTTCATCTGATTTTTGCTTACTCAGGTTTCGCTCATTTATCATGGCCGAATCAGAATAGGTGCTTACGCCGTGCATGATGAAATCATATATCTTATCATCATCAATTAACGATGGGTTCAGTGCCGGGGTGCTGTTAACACTTATTGAATCCTGATCAAATACTGCTGCGCTTTTGTCTAAATTAATTTTATTGAATTTGAATTTTTCGGCTAATCCAATCTGGTAATTTTTAAGCTGAATTAATTTTTCTCTGTCGAACGAAATTTTCAGAAAACCGATGGATGGAATTATTGTGGTTATAAAAATCCAGGTTACAAAAATCCAGCAAGCCACAGGCAATGGATCTTTAAATAAATTCACCACTGCTTTTTGAATAGCCGGTGGTTTGAAACTGTAAAAAATTATCAGCAACCCGATTAATAACAGTGGCAGATAATAAAAGGCCAACTGAAAAGTAAAACCGGTAAAGAACAAGATCAAAAAAATTATTGCCGGTATCAGCAACAAAGTATCCCAGTGTTTTCGAACCATTGATTGCTTGCCTTCATACATGTATTGAAAATAGGTGTTGAATACGAGGGCAATGATTCCGGTTAAGTCAGTATAAATTACATAAGCAGTCAGGTTCTCAGTAAAACTGTTGATTTTAAAAATGGCGATGTTAAAAATGGTAATGACCACTATGATCATGAAATTATACCAAAGCGTTTCACGGTAATTATTCATTCGGTATTTCACCGGCCATAACCAGATGATGTTGAAATCAAAAATATTTTTTCCGTGTTCTGGTTTTCGTACAGCTATCACTATAAAAATAAACAGCATAAGAAATAGAAATATTACACCCATGCAACTTAGTGTGAAAGAAAAACACTTGCTCATCAATGAGGAGGCAACAGATAAATTGTGCCATGATACAACGAACAAAGGCATTGATTGAATCGGGCTGATAAAGAAATTATTTCGGTTGCCATGATACTTGCCTGTGAAATATTCATTGGTGCGCGAATGAATGGCCGAAATTATTTTATCACCTTCATCGCATTCTTCAATCAGGTTTTCATTCAGGTTTCTTGAACTGTCAGAACAATAATAAATGTCACCCTTTGCATTAATAATTGCAAAGCCATAACCTGGCGGAATTAAACTGTTTTCAATGCCGGTGTTTTTTAATGTGATGCAGGCAATTTCCCTTTGCCGTATGGCAGATTTCATTGATGGAAAGGAATCGTCGATGGTTTTATAGTGCCTGCTTTTGGTGGAGATAATGGTTCTGAACTGACCACTGGTCCATGAAAATACAGGTGAAATAAAATAGTTTTCAGAATCGCTTTCAGGTATTCTGAACTGTTGATTCAATAAATCATTTTCAATAACTTTAAAATAATCGCGGTCAGAAACATTCACGCTGACTGTGTCCCATTTTTTTAATGTCCAGGTAAAAAGCTGATCGGCATTTCTATCAAGCCAGTAGATATGAATAAAACTATTGTAGGCAGCAGTGTTTTTTTGTAATTCAGGTAACTGAAAATTTAATTTACCGCTGGTTGAATCGTTGGTTGAAAGTAATTGGTTTAAAATGTTTATGCTGTCTTTATTTATTAGTAAATTTTCATTGCTTTCATAATATTTTGATGCAATGGAATCACCCCTTGTGAGCAACAGGCAAGCGCTTCGAACGCGCTGATAAAAAGTATTTCCGATAGTGGAATCTATGTAGAGCAATTGCGGCTGCATGTAAGTTTCGCTATGCCGTGTTTCTTCTCTTGAGAATAAAAGAAAAGTAGTTGAAAAAAGCACAAACAGAATAACTGATATCATTGAATAAATTAAATCCCATGTTCCGAGCCGTTCCACGGGACTCATCATCAGTAATTTTATAAATGGAATAGAAAGTACAAATAATAAAATCAAAAAGGTGATCAGCATCCCTCGTTTTTCCGGAATGCTTCTGCTTTCTTTTTCGTAAGCCGATGCACTTACCAATCCGCACAAAACCAATTGTTCATTGTTATAACTATTTACCGGAAGCAGGTAAAGTTTATAATCCTGCCCGCTGATAGTGATATCTTTAATATTCGAAGTATTGAATGGAATAAATGAATACGCCATCAACGAATCGAACTGTTTCGGGTTCTTAATACTGAATGATAATTTTTCTGAAATTTTATCTTTTATCTGATCCTTCAACAGCGGTATATCAATACCCGACTGGTCGTTGCTTGAATAGATGAGTTCGCCGTTTTTTATAATCAGGTAATATTTAAAATCTTTCCGTTCCAGGTTATGCATTAAATCTTTCCAGTTGAGCGATAAGTTTACACTGTACACTGTATCGTGTTTTATATCGTCCCCGGCCACATAGTAATAACCCAGTAAATCATCCAGCAGTTTTTTTCCTTCGCCTGTTTTACCTTCTTCGGTTTTTGGTTTTAAATTTTTCCGTTCTTCATCTTTGCCATCGTATAAATTCACAATCAATTCAGGATTGCTGTAGTAATCGTAAATGGAATAGTCGAGCCGGAGGTTGCCTTTTAATCTTCGCTCTTCTATTGATACATATTTTTTTAAACTATCTACATATTCCAGTACGGAAATATGCTTGCAATCGGAATCATCTTTTCCAAATGAACCGGAGTAAAGCGAATAAAATTTTTGCGATGATTTTTTATAGCAAACGCTATCGTAATTAAACAGAACACTGTTCAGTCCGCTGCTGAATTTATCGTGCAGCTTAGCTAAAAACACATCGCGGTTTTTAAAAAATGCTTCCTGCTGGCTGTTGATGTTCATGTTTAACCTTGCCAGCACCCTGAAATTTCGTGCATCAATTACTGATTGATTGCCGGGCACATAAATTTTGAAATAACCATACAACACCATAATCACAATGCCGAGTGTGATAAAAGTGACTGAGTTTTTTCGTATTGATTGAGATAAGTTTTTAAACATGAACAGTTAAAGGTTGGTAGAAATATGAAATGAAATTTTTTTTAAATTTTTATCAATCAATATTAACAATCATTTCAAGTTCATTTAATTACAAAAACTATATATAACACTCATGGCTAATCTGATTTTTTTCATGGGTAAATGCAAAACATAAAACCGATTTAATTTTATTTTCCAGAGAAGTATTTCATCCAGTTAAAATCTGATGTTACATGCAACAAGCCAAGCACATTTTGTGTTACAGGATCATACTTGAATTCAACAGGTATTCTTAAGTTTTCTGATACACGAATACTGATTGTTCCATTCAATGTAAATTGATGCATCGTTTCGCCATAGTACAATTTTGATAAAACTATATTGTCGGCAGCGGCTGCTTTAAGCTCTAAAAAAGATTGATTGAGTCCCCAGCCTTTTACAATAAAATTTACTCCGCCTTCGTAACTCACAACCTGGCGGCCAAGACTTTTATTCAATGTTGTTGTGTCGTCGCTTAAAACACCATTGAGTTTAAAATTCAATTCCAGATTTGTTTTATGGCTGCCATCAACCAATCCTTTTAATAATTCAACAGAACCGTTCACATTTGAAAGGGTTGAAGAATGATCAAATGAATTTACATTTAATGATAGGGTGCCCAGCCATTTTTTCTGGTAAGAGTTTTTTATACTGTCGAAAACAGCTGTTACTGCACTTCGGTACGAGTACCCGGGAGCAGTAACTTTTTCTTTTGATAAAAATGTAAACCCTTCGGAAGAAAAACAGTCAACAATAAAAGTTTTCAGCTGCGGATCAAGCATAGAAAAAATATAATCAGGATTGCTGAACCAATTGTTTACCTGGTCAGATAATTTCACCATTTCACCAACATTACTAAGAGTTGAAATTTTTTCGGCAATGCGCTGATTGAGTAAAGTATATTCTGTTGTACTTGCTAAATAGGTTTTTAAAAAACCATTGCCGACAGTTATGTCGCGTTGATTTATAAAAGCATACTTAACACCTGCAGAAAAATTATTTGGTTTCAGGTTTTCATCAATGCCTAACTGAAAATCAACATTGGTGTTGCGGACTGCACTGTAGCGATCATAATTTTTATCAAGATTTAATTCATGATTTTGCCTGAGCATAAGCGCAAAAACATTGAACGAATACGAAACTGATTTTTCAGCACCGGTTAAGTTGTCGAGACTGAGATGAAAAAAACTGGTAAGCACATCTTTGTATGTGCCACTTGCCATGGAGTCGGCGGTTAAAACTGCATTTACAGCAAGTGCCGATTGTGCCCTTGTGTTTTTTATTTGCATCAACAACAGACCGGCAAAAACAAAAGCAATAAATTTTATTTTCATTTTGATTAATTAAGGGTTTGACAGCACTACAAATAAATTATTAACCGAACCATGCGAATAGGGGCGGGGTGTAGTTGGGCTGGTGGTTGCATCTACATTCACTACTGCTGAAGTTCCTGTAGTAGCACCCGAAATTGACAGTACATCGCCTTCAATTAAAATTGGAAGTGTTGCATTTCCGTTTTGATCGGTGGCTCCACTAAAAAGTTGAACGCCTTTGCGAGAAACGGTTACCACCAATGCTGTATGGCCACCGTAAGTAATTACTGTTAGTTGATTTGGCATTAGTGTTTTGTTTTTTTAAAATCTGAAATTTGAAATTACACTACCGGAATATTCGGTTGCTTGCCCATTGCGGCATCTTGCCATTTATAATTTTTGAAACCGAAATGCGGATTGTCTTTAAATGATTTCCAGTTACCGCCCCATTCAATATTCTGATCGCGACAAATAATTTTGGCAAACTTTTTAAACAAGTCAAGCGACCAATCTAACTTTCCGTTTTTACCATCAACAAAAGCAATGTCAAATGCATAAGATGGGTAGTAGTTGTGTAAACTCTGACCACCTTTTGCATTGGTTACTTTCTTTTTCGGGTCAATAACACCTTGCTGGTAAAGTGCATTTTGTTCTTCGTTCGACCGATAAGTTTGTGTAACAAATGGTTTTGATAAAAGCGGATAGGCCATGTCCCATTCGGCGGCAGCGCGCCTGTATGCATTTGCTAAATACGGATGCAAGTCTTCTAATCTTCTTGAGGCCATTTGGGTTGTTGGTTTTTTTCAGTAATAATTTTATTGATAGAAAATATTTTCTTCATATCCGCACTTCCGTTTAATAAAATAATAAACACGAAAAGAGAAATCAGTTTTAAAAAAAGCCAAGCGAAAAATTTGCTGCTGTTTTTTTTCATGGTTAAATAATTGTAGGGTTAATCTATTTAAAATCAGTTACAGATTTATTTTTATTGAAACAGGGCAGTGGTCAGATGCAGCAGGTTTAATATTGCCAACACCAGAGTATCGAGAACCAGTGTATTGCGTACATTTTTTAGCAATCCCTTTTCTGATAATTTTTGGAAGTACCGTTGCATTTTTAGTTGCTATTTTTTTTGATAGCAATAAATAATCGAGTTGCGCCACGCTTTTATCTCCATCATACCAATGTGTCCACTGGTCCTTTGCCGGCAATCGTTTTAAAACATTTTCTAACCAAGGCTGGCTGAGCAATGGATTTAATCCTGTACTTGGCAGGTAATCATTCAAATCGCCAAGCACAATAAAGTTTTCGTTGCCCGGATTATTTCCAAACTTGTTTTTAATAATTTTTACTACTTGCTCTGATTGATTCTTTCGGCGCTCCATTGTTT